>CAMYNC010000009.1:0-18650 GCA_947259685.1 uncultured Desulfuromonadales bacterium
GGCACTGGATCGCTATCAACCACCGGCAGGAAATCCTCCAACCCGGAATAGATGGCGTCGTAATGGAAAGAGACTTCCAGGGTGTGTTGCGGGTGCGCCGCGGTGGTCGGAATGTTGCCGTGACACTGGTTACAGGCGCCGGCGGTAAAAGGAGTCCCCCAGGTCGGCGCGATCATCGGCGCACCGCCCTGCCCGTCTTGATGACAGGTGTTGCTGCTGCACTGCCCGGCCCCGGGAGAGTTGTAGTTGACACCGGTCACGGTCACGCTGCCGTTAAGGTGGGCACCTAAAGTGCTGCCATGGCAGTTACCGCAACCGAAATCGTAATCGCCGACGGTGGAATTGTTGGTCGCCCAGTTGGGGTTCGGTGCTCCGGCATACTTGTCTTCAGCGGTGATCACATGGGCCGGGTGACTGTTGCTGGACGGCAGCGAAGCGTGGCAGATGCCGCAGTCGGAGAGGCCGTTATCATCCCACTGGTAAGCAGCATTGGCAGGCGCGCCGACGCCGGTGCCATCATTATGACAGGCATTGGTTCCGCAGCCGCCGTAACTGCTGCCCGGCGGGGTGCTGCCGGTGTAGGTAAGCGTTACCACGCCGCCCAGATCGAAGTCGCCATCGATATGATTGGCACCAGGCGGGGTGTTGGTTCCCCAGTTGGTGTCAGAATGATGACAGTCGGCACAGACAATAGTCCGGCCGAAATTTGTGCTGGCATTGGTATGGTTTGCGTGGGTTTCACCGGTGGTATTGCCGGTGTTGGTCATATCATTGTGGCACATCGTGCACTGGCTGGTGCCAGCATCATGCCAACCGTAGGTCCCGACCCCGGTCGCCTTGCTGTTATGGCAGCTGTTGGTGCAGTTGCCGTCACCAGTGGTGTAACTGCCGGAGGCGGCTTCGCCCTTGTTCCAGACCGGATGGAAGGCGGTTTCTGCGGTGGTGGCCGAGGCGTGGTCGCCGTCTGCGCCTGGGGTGTCATGGCAGTAACCGCAGAGATCCCGCTGTTTGGTTCCGGAATTTGGATCATCGAGCAGCGCCGAAGCGCTCATGCCGTAAACCATCTGCGCCAACTCGTCCATATGCTCCAGGTGGCGGCCGCTCTGATCGTTTTCGGCGGCGGCCGTCGACTCATCGGGCCAGAAGTTCGACTCTTTGCTGCCGACCGTACCGCCACCATGGCAGCTGGCGCAGGAGGCCTTGAAGCCGACCTTGTGTTTGTGGCAGGAGATGCAATCGCGGTCATTGTAATGCCCGGAATCGCCGGGGGTACTCATATCGTAGCCATGGTACCTGACCCCGGTGCTGCCAGCAGCGTCGTAGGTATGGCAGACTTCGCAGATGGCGCTCGACTGGGTTTTATCGACCCGGGCATCATCACCCATATCGGCGCTGCCGTCTTCGGCACTCTGAAAGACGATCGGCATGCCGTCGCCCGGCAGACTGCCGTTGCTGTTGTCCGGGGTGGTGATGCTGGTGCGGACCCGCTTGATGTTGTTGGTGTCCTGGACGTGACAGGTCTGGCAGGTGAAGCTGCCGTACTTGGAGTTGGCTTTGCTCGACCCCCAGTTACCGCTGTGTTTGCTGGAATTGAGATTCACGCTGTTATGCAGCAGTGGATTGTTGTCGAACACGGTGGTTGTCGCGATGCTGTCCACGGCTTCGACCCGCAGTGTCGAATTATTGACCAACCAATCGCTGGTCGCCTGGTCGACGGCCACCCGCAAAATGGCAGTGGTATCGGTCGCACCGCCGGCCACAGTGAGCGGCGAGCCATTCGGCAGCGATGAAGTAAACCCGGTATCATCGGTTGAGACGATCGACAGATCCAGATCGCAGGAGCTGCCATGGTTATTGGTAATCGAGACCCTATAGTCGATATAATCCCCGGCAGCGGAATACTTGGCCGCACTATCGAGACTGACCGTCGGTGGCGTGCCGCAAACGGCCTGGGCCAAGTTTGGCAGCAGCAAGCCGGCAAGCAGCAGCAAGCTCCAGAGGGCAAATTTCAGCTTGCTGGAATTCGATAATGTGATGGGCATTGTTCCTGACATAGGCATGTCTCCCAAAGTCTCACTAACCTTGTATCGGTTCAATCTGCCACCGCTGTTCCGGCAGAACGTCTCGTTATTGCAATTCATTTGCCAGATTGACGACATTGAATTAATTTTTCCTTATTGCGGCAATGATGTATGGCACTTGGTGCAGTCTCCGGTCGGTGCCGTCCAGGTCGCCTGGATGCCGTTATGGCAGGACACCGCGCTACAGCTGCTGTCACCGCTGTTGTAGCTGGCGGCACTCAGGCTGGTATTCGCCAGATCATAAGAGCTGGCCGCCTTGTAGCCGTTGGTTCTGGTCCAGTTATCGTTCAGCTCGGTGACACCGGTGATATCCTCACGGACCTGCGCCTTCGACTTGAACTGGATATTCTGGAAGGCCACCTCGGTGCTGCCATTGAGGTGATTTGAGGTATCGGTCACCACCATAGCGTTGTCACCCAGGCTGGCGCTCGAGGTATCGTGGCAATTCAAACAATCGCTGTTCAGGGCGTTGTACCAGACGCTGACCGTGCTGTAGTGACAGGTCAGGCAGCTGAGCACTGTCGAGGTGGTGCCGTCGCCGTGAGCGCTCGGCGAGCTGCCGCTGTCGGCGATATTGCCGCTGGTGCCGCTGTAAATACCCTCGGTGGTACCGTCGCTGTCATCGAGATCATCGGCATGAATACCGACCGCGTGAGCGCTGTGGGCTCCGGTTGCCGGAGCATTACCATGACACTTGTTGCAGGAATCGCCGGTAAACGCCGTGCCCCAGGTCGGCACCGTGGCTGGTGCGCCGCCTTGTCCGTCCTGGTGACAGCTGTTGCTGCTGCAGCTGCCGGTGGCACCGCCGGAGTAGTTGATGCCGGCCTGGATTTCGCGGCTGCTGCCGTTGAGGTGATTGGCGCTGCTGGTCGGGTGACACTGGCCGCAACCAAAGTCGTAAGTGGAACCGCTGGAGTTATTGGTGGTGCTGCCATAGGTCGATGGCGGCGTGCCGGTCGCCACGTGGCTGCTATGCGAACCGCTGGTGCGGCTGCGGTAGTAAGTATTTGCGGAATTAGCGGCGCCGTGGCAATCGTCGCAGGCCAGCGAGCCGCCGCCGGTCCAGTCGCCGCTGGTGTTGGCGAGGTGACAGCTGTTGGTACAGGTCTGGCTGCCGCCGACATAGGTGATCGCATCGTCGATCGCTTTGTTCTTGTGACCCGTATGACCACCGGTTGCCGCGTTGACGCCGTGGCAGTCGTTACAACCGATGCTGTAGCTGCTGGACAGGTGTTCGTCATGCTTGGTGGTGGTCGGACCGGCTGGTGAGGTTTGCCAGGTCATATCCAGACCAGCCACTTGGCCTTCGAAGAAAGTCGCGGCACTCGAGCCGTGACAATCCTGGCAGGCGTTGTCGCCACCGCTGCTCAGATCGCCCGAAGCCCATTCGCCCGAGTTCGAGTCATGGCAGCCGTTGGTGTTGCCGCAGCTGCCACCGAAACTGGACCCCTTGGCGTAGTTGTAACTGCTGCTGATGTTGCTGCCGTCGAAGTTAACGGTGCCGTTGTTATGCGTACCGCCGCTGCCGTTATGACCGTGGCAGGTGGTGCAGTTGTCGTAGGTGGCACCGGTCCCGGCAGAATAGTTACTGTTGGTATCGATGTAACCGGAGATATTATGTGCCGCATGCAGATCGGCATTGTCAGAGGCATCGCCGTGTAGACCGGTGCCAATATTGCCGGAGTGGCAGGTATCACAGTTCCCTTCGGGCCCCTCTATCAGCACCCGGTCCCAGCGGTTCAAGCCACCAGACTTTGAGGTATCGATCATGGCATGCTGCTCATCGGCGGTACCATCGTTTGATGCGTGACAGTTTGCACAACCGACCGTGGCGCCGTTATCAACGAAGCCGACCTTGGAGGCGCTATTGACCTGGATTTTCTGGTCACGGTGAGCGGCCGGACCACTTATCGAGGTGTAAGCAGTATGTCCCCAGGCGTGGCAGAGGTAGCAGTCGTTGGATGCTGGTGCTCCCTGATGGTTGGCCTGAATGTCGCCATCAGCATCGGTGCCGGTATGTCGCCCGGCGACACCAGTGTTAAAGCCGCTGTCGAAGTCACCATGGCAGTTGGCACAGACCGGAGAGCCTGGGCTCATAGCCGTGGTCACGACCACGTCTACCGCGCCCTCCCACTTGCGCAGCCAGGCGCCGCCGTCCATGTGACAGGAGCCGGCACAGCCGTTGCTGCGGTCATAGCTGCTGATGCCGATGCCCCAGGAGTAGGTAGCGGCGGTGGTGTTCTGGGTGGTGTTGTCCATGTGCTTATTGGTCGGCTCACCAGATGAGGGGTGACAGAATCCGGCGCAATTGAACAGGGCGTCATTTTTAATCGCGTGATCCTGAATATTGGTTGGGGCGTGCAGACCGCTGGTCGGCTCCGGACCGATGTAGTTGGTCGGGCTGTTGCTGTGGCAGTCAACGCAATGCAGCGCAGCTGAATCAGCCCAGTCACCGTTGGTCCCTGGGTTGACATCGTGGCAGACGTTGGTGCAGTCAGGCGAAGCAAAAGAGCTTAGTTTGCTGGCGTTAAAGTTCATGCTGCCGTTGACATGCTTGGTCGTGCCGTAGTTGCCCAGGGTGCCGCTGTGACCATGGCAATCGGTACAGCCATTGGAGAGGATGGTCAGACTGCTGCCCATATGGGCGTCATGGCGGCCGGCGTTGGGACCGACACTGGCGGAGAGGTCGGACTCGCCACCACCATCAAGGGATTTGCCACTACTGTGGCAATCAGCACAGTTGAGGGTCGTTCCGCTGGTCCAGTCGCGGCCGTTGACCACCGTATGACAGGTGTTGGTACAGGTGCCATCGCCACTGGTGTAGACACTGACCTGACTGGCGACGTTTTTCACCCCATTTTTGTGGTCAGCATGGTCGCCTGCGGTGGCATCAGTGCCATGGCAATCGGTACAATCGTTCGGCACCGCAGCGCTGTTGTTAAGGTGGGCGTTATGTTCGGCGCTGGTCGGCGGATAACCGCCCTGATCAAGTGATTTGCCGGTTGCGTCGTGGCAGTCGGCGCAGCTAAGGGTGACACCGCTGGTCCAGTCGCGGCCATCAACCACGGTGTGGCAGCTGTTGGTGCAGGTGCCGTCGCCTGAGGTATAGGTGGACACCTGGCTGCCGGTTTCTATGGTCGTGTTGTAGTGAGTGGCATGAGCACCGGTCGCGGCATCAGCGCCGTGACAATCGGTGCAATCGTTCGGCACCAGGTCATCGTTGTTGATGTGGTCGGCGTGGGCATCAGTGTTTGGCGGCCAGGCGCTCAGCAGGCTGAAGTAACCGGAGGCAGCGCCGTGGCAATCCTGGCAAGCATTATCCGCTGCGTTAGCCAGGTCGCCAGCCGCCCATTCGCCGGCGTCGGAATCGTGACAGCCATTGGCCGCTGCGCAGCTGCCACCGAAGTTGGAAGCCTTGGCGTAGTCGGCCGCGGTGGTCATGTAGGTGCCGCCGAAATCGACGGTGCCGTCATTATGTTTGCCGCCATCGCCCGGGGTGCCCGGACCGGTGTGCGGGTGACAGTTGGTGCAGGTACCACCGATGTAATCGCTGGAGAGGTGCGCAGTGTGCAGGGTCGCGTTTTCGGTGCCGGCACCATGGTCGCCGCCATTGGCGTCGTGACAGCTGGTACAAGAACCGCCGCCACCGTTCTGGAAGACCCGGCCCCAGCGATCGTGACTGCCATCATCGGGAGCATCATCTTTGTAGGTATCTTCCATCTCGTGTTCGCCGTCGCTCATGCTGTCGTCAGCATCATCGTTGTCACTATGACAGTTGCTGCAGCCGACGGTGGCCCCATGATCAACCCAGCCCAGGTCGTTCGACAGTTGAATGTTGCCGTCGCGGTGCTGAGTCGCCCAGTCGTAATCACCGCCGCCGTCACCCAGGGTATGACAGGTCATACAGGGAGTGGAGGCGCCACCGTGGCTGGCCGCCAGTTGGGCATCGCTGCTGTGGCGCGCCGAGATGCCGGTGACAAAACCACTGGTAAAATCGCCGTGGCAGTTGCCGCATTCGGTGCCGTCGTTATTCCCGGCGGTGCCGCTCCAGCGCCGCGCCCAGGTGCCGCCATCACCGGCGACCCCGAAATGGCAAACGGTGGTGCAGGTTGCCGGGGAACCATCGACAAAGTTCAAGGGGATACCGGTGTTAAAGATTCCGCGATTCTGGCTGCTGTTATCAGCACTGTCGGTTTCCCAGGTCCCATCGATATGGGTCAAAGAACTGTAGATGTTTTCATGGCAGAAGCCGCAGCTGGTAATGGTTTTGTGGACTGCGCCGGAAACGGTCGGGGTGAGAACGTGCATGTTGTATTGCGGCAGATAGTTGTTGCCGCCGGTGCCGGTATTATCGCCGGCGATGTAAGTGCCGGAGTGACAGTTTTCACAGCCGGGTGACGGAGAAGAGTCGCGGAAGTCTCCGCCAGCATGGCAGACGTTGATAGCACAGGTGCCGGTACCACTGCTGTAAGCCACTTTAGAGCCGTCGAAGTTGACGCTATCGTTGATATGGGTGGCGGCGGTTGCGGCGGTATGACACTCGGTACAACCGGTCACATAACTGCTGTTGTCCAGGTGCTCGTCATGCGCTGCGCTATCCATGCTCGACTTATGACAGATGCCGCAGGCGCTGGCTTCGGCGGTGCCCCAGGTGTAGCTGTTCGCAACCGGCGTGCCGCCTTTGCCGTCTTCGTGGCAGGCGTTGGTGCCGCAGGAACCGAAGCTGCTGCCCGGTGGCAAACTGCCGAGGTAACTCAGACTGACAGCACCGCCCATATCGAAGTTGCCGTCGATATGGCCTGCGGCCGGCTGGGTATTGGTGCTCCAGTTGGTCGCGGCATCATGGCAGCTGGCGCAGTTTATGGTCAGTCCGTAACCGGCCGAGGCACCGGTATGGGCAGCATGGGTCTGCCCAGTGGCAATACCGGTGTCGGTCATATCGTTGTGGCACATCAGGCAGGCCGTGGTGGTCGCATCGTACCAGCCGTAGCTGCCGTCGAGGGTCTCTTTGCTGTTGTGGCAGTCGATGTTCGAGCAGGTGTTGTAGTTGGTGGTATTCCAAGTCGCGTCAGCGTCATTGCCGGCGTCCCAGATTTTCTTGGCGCCGCCGCTGGGGAAGACATCGGCAAAACCATTATTTAGACCGGCGTGGTCACCATCGCTGACGACGTGACAGTAGCTGCACATCTGTTTCTGCTCGGCATCGCTACCCGGCAGGGTGTAGCCGAGCTTGGCCGCCAGAACTTCCATATGCTTCTGGTGACGCCCGGCATCGTTGAAATCACTGAGTTCGTTGACAGTGCGGTCGTTACCGGCAGCCTGCGGCCAGTACTCAGCGGAGCCGTCACCGTGGCACTCGTAGCACTTACCCCCCTGGAAAGCCTGCGGTGTGCTGCTGTGGCTGTGACAGGTATAGCAAGCGGTCGCGGCGTTGTGACCGTCATCCCCGGCGGTGTTGTAGTGGCCGACCTCGGCCGGGTCGTGACAGACTTGGCAGACGCCGTTATTGGAACCGTTGAAGTAGCTGCTGGCAGCGGTCCGGTCGGTGAAATTGGCGCCGACAATCAGCATCGCGTCGGTGTTGCTGCCCATGCCGTCGCCATGTGGTTCGTGGCAGAGGATGCAGCTGTCGCCGTCGCTACTGCTGCCGCCTGTGGTGTTGGTATTGTTAAAGTGTGCGTTTTCGCCGTGGCAGTCCTGGCACCAGGCCGTGGCCGAGGTGGCGTAGTCTTCGGCGCCGCCGTCCGCCTGCGGGTCGACCTTGAGACGTTTGTCATCGCCGCTGACGCCGTCGAAGTGACCAGCATCGCCTGCGTTGTGACAACCATCACAGGCCGGGGGGCTGGTCAGGCCGGAATCGCCGTGGCCGAGGCTGGAGAAATTGGTCTTTGCTGGCGCAGCGTTGCCGCCGATCACGGCGATGTTGCTGCCGCTGTGACAGGTTTCACAATCAACCGTGTTGGCGTCGGTCCAGACCGGCATCCGGTCAGCGCCACTGCTGGAGACACCGTCGGTACCATGGCAAGCGTCGCAGGCGTTGTAGTCAACATTTTTCACGCCGTTGACGTGATCGCTGTTGGCAGCGCCGGTGGCACCGTCATGGGTATGGCAGGCAGAGCAACTGGCGATCTTTGGACCGGCAGCGGCAAACAGGTGAGCCGTGTGGGCACCGCCTAACGCTGGACCGCTACCGGTCGCTACACCTGAGTTATTGTACTGGTGGCAGGTCCCGCAGGCACCTGAGGCGGAGAGGTCCCAATCCGGGGTCGCGTTGGTGGCACTATTCGAGTGACAGTAAACCGAACAGGTGCCATTAGTGCCGTAAGAGGTTGAGCCGAGGCCGAAGCTGAGGGATGTGGCATCAAAGGCCACATCGGCATCGCCATCAACATGACTGCCGCTAATCGCACCGGCAGCCAGAGTGGTGGCGTTATCGGCGGTATCGGTATGGCAGACCTGGCAGCTGTAACCTTTGTTTAAGTGAGCAATGTGGGTGGCCGAATTGTTGCGGGTGACCATATCGGTCGCGTCGTTGCCATGGCAGGCATCGCAGCTGTTGATCGCCGCGCCACCTTCCCAGACGCCGGGGTTGTTGACCGTTGGCACCGCACCACGCGGGCCACCGTTACTGTGGCAGTACACTGCTGAACAAGCACCGCTGGCGGCCACATAGGTCGGGGAGAGTTGACCGCCTGCTTCAACATAGCTGGTGATCGGGGCGAGGAAGACATCGGCAAAATCGCCGCCGAGGTGATTGTTGTTGATGTGACAGTCGGCGCAGGCGAAGGAGTAATTGCTGCCGCCGCCTGCATGAGCGGTATGCTGGGTGTTAGTTTCGTTCTTGAAATGGCCGCTGCTGGCGTAACCGGCAGCGTAGCCGGCGTTGCCGCCGTTGCCGTCAGAGACGACATTTTCACTCGGCGGATAACCGTGACAGGTATTGCAACCGCCTGAAGCGGTCCAACTACCGGTGGCATCGCTATGGGAGTGGCAGGCGGTACAGTCCCAGGTGTTGATATGACCGGAGACGGCATCGGCTGAATCATGGCAAGTGAAGCAGTAATTCCAGAGACGCTCCCCCAGTGCCGGGGTGCTGGTGAGATTAGCGGTCAGCCCGGTGACCGAACCGCTGGCTGCGTCCTTCGGCAGGTAGGTGGTGATATCTTCGCGCAGCATGTAATTATTCATCAGCCCACCGACGTCTTCCAGGTGAGCGCCATGACAGATCAAACAACCGATGGCGTTGGCACCGCCGCTGCGGTTCAGACCGTGTTCAGCGTATTTATGGCAGGTTTGGCAGAGGTTGGAGCCATCAACGCCCGGTCCGTCGGCTTTAAGAATCTTGCCGTCACCGGCGTTCAAAGCCTGGCCGGCGCCGTCGGTGGTGCTGGCATGGGAATCGGTCCAGTGCACACCATGGCAGGAGAGACAATCGATGCCACCGGTGCCGTTGAGGGCGATTTCTCCCGGTGCGGCATCGAGGGCCGCAACATCGTTGTATTCGGTCGGTTTGGCGGCGGCGATGGCGGCATAGTTCGTAACCATCGGGTGGACATTGGTCGGAGCGCTGCCACCTTCGGAGGGTGCGGTGTCGAAAGCCCAGGTGATATGACAGTCGTTACACATGGCGAGTTCTGAATCCTGGCCAAGCTTGAGGAGCTTGGGATTGGAGTCTGAAGCGCCGTGCGGATCATGGCAGCGACCGCAGGTGACGTTGCTTCCAGAGTAATTCTGGCGGCCGAAAAACTTATAATCGCTTGGTGCGGTGGCACCGGCAGCCAGATTTCTATCCGGTGCCGCCCAGTTGTGCGAAGTCTGATCGCCGGGGACCTGACCTTGGGCGGTGACCGAGCCCATGGCGTCGCTGGCATCGCCGACGGCAAAGGTGTTATTGCTGATCGGATTGGTGTCGCCGGGGCCGCTGCGGAACAGCGGGAAGGTCGTGCCGACCATGGCGCTGTTGTGACAATCAAGACAGACGGTACTTGCCACCGAGGTCAATTCGGCACCGGCTTTGTGGCAGTTGGCACAGTCGAAATCGTGGACCATCCTGGCTGAAACCTGCGTGGATACCGCCAGGAAGACAACGATTACGAGTATTGGTACCAAATATTTGAGTCTCATCTGCAACTCCCAGTGTTCATAGCCAACCTGCAGTTTTAGCGCCCTTACTTAATATGACAGGACAGACACATGTCGCTTCCGCTATTCGGAATCGACAGAAAGGGGTCATAGTCCGCATCACCACCATACGCCGTGATATAACTGACATGGGGATCGTGGCAGGTGGAACATTCAACTGTTTCACTGCCGCCGAACAGCACCATCCCGGTATCTTCAACGTGACTGACCGACCTTAGGGTCCCGGGTTTATCGGCCAGCACCGCGCTGTAGCTGAAAGAGATCGGATGGTCATCCGATAGATCGACAGTGTCATTGGTATCGGCAATTGAACCGCCGATCCGCGGCCCCGGACCGCTGAAACCAGGCTGCACTTTCACTGCCGTGTTGTCCGGGGTCACCCCACCGGTGTTGAGCAGACTGTCTCCCACGCCGATGCTGCCATCGTGGCAGGACAGACAAAGCAACGACTCGTCATTGACCGCCCGATTGGCAGCCCCCACGGCTGAGGAAAGTGTGGCGCTGGTATAATGGGTATATTGCGCGGCACCCGAAATCGAACTGACATCGCGGTTCCATAACGGGCCATTCAGTGCGCCGCCGTGCGGGGTATGACAGAAGACACAGATTTCATCTTCATTGGTCGCCCCATAAGTGATCGCGATCAAAAAATCGGGATTGCTGGCGGTCAGATTATGCGGCGTATTGGCAATATCCTGCGGCCCGGTCCCGGCGAAAACCGGCAGGCTTAACAGCAGGCTTAACAGCAATGTCAGGCTGATTGATCTCATCTTCGCTTGCCTTTTCTCTTTTCGTTATCCCGAAAGTTAGTTTTGCAGCAAGGTTGCCAGCTCAGCGGTAACCACCGCTGCCCCGCTGCCGACCGGTAATCCTGAGAGCAGCTCTTCACACAGCTGCAGGGCGTCAGTCAGCTGACGCCTGGTCAGGCTGGCCGCCAGTCGATCGAGCAACGCCAGACCAATGGGGTACTCATCGGCCACCAGCGCCCGAAGCTGAAGCTGTTTTTCGTTCAGGGCCGGATAAAAACTGTCCACATAGTCCAGGCCGTTAGCCGTAGCCAACAACAAGCGGCCATCAGCGGTGGTGGCCAACAGATCCTTGCCACCAGCCCCATTCAGATCAAGCGCCTGCACTCGCGCGACCGCAGCGCCACTGCTGACAACCAGCGATAAGTTGCTCAAAGCACCGGCTTGGTAACGGGCGCGATAAACTTCCCCGTCGGTTGCAATCAGCAGCTCGGGGCGGCCATCGGCATCCCAATCACTGAAGCTTGGCGCTGCCGCAGCGGCAAAACTGATCAACAACTGGGCTGATGCGAGCTGCGGCTGGGCATCAGTGCCCAGGTTGCGCAGCAGCACCAGCTCGCCATCGCCGCTACCGATCACCAGGTCCTTGTGACCATCGCCATCAAGGTCGGCAACCGCCGGCACGGCAGCGCCATTGACGGCGGCCAGCCAGTGGCCGTTAGCGTTGAAACTGAAATCGCCCTGGTTGAGGAACAGCTGCACGCTGCCATCGGCGGTGCCGACCAGCAGGTCCTGACGGTAATCATTGTTCCAGTCGGCCAGGCAGATGCTGGCTCCGATCAGTTGCGGCAGCGACAGCGGTTGGCCGGCCGCGAACACCAGCTGACGTTGGCTGCGCTGGTCATCCAGCTGGCCGGGATAGAAATGGAGCGCACCATCGGACAATGCCAACAGCAGATCCTCGACGCCATCCAGGTTCAGGTCGGCGAGCTGAGCGGTGATCAGCGAGCCGCTGTGAATCGGCTGGCCGGCCACCTGCAGCGCGTTAAAGGTCAGTTCAGCAGGGATTTTGGCCGGCCGCAGCTGGGCAGTCACTTCGCTGCGGCGATCGGCCAGAATATCGACCGGCTGCAGATAGCTTTCGAAACCGGCCCGTTCCACCACCAGCTGATAACGGCCCACCGGCAGGTCGCGCAATTCCAGCGGAGCGTCGCCGAGATACTGTCCGGAATAATTATGGTTGCCAGCCAGATAAACCCGGGCACCCGGTATATTTGCGCTGACAACCAACGCCGAGGCCTGGTAACGGAAACGACCATCTTCGTCAGAGACCGCTTGCAGGCCCTGCTTATCGATAGCGGTCACCCGCCAGGAATAGTCTTGACCCGGCTCGAGAAGCGGGCTCCAATCGGCCAGCGGCAGCAGGGTTTCGGTGAGCTCCTGACTGAAAACCGGGTTGCTGAACTCAGCGTCTTCCGCCACCTCAATCCGGTAGCGCAGCAGATCGACCGGATCGCTGTCGGCCGCTCCCTGCCAGCTGAACAGGGCATTGCTATGAACTCCTGCCCCCGCCAACGGAGTGAGCAGCTGCGGGCCCTCCGGAGCCTCAGCGACCGCATTCACGCAGAAAGTCTGCGGCTCGGACCAGGGCGAGACTTCCAGACCGTCGAAGGCTTGGACTTGCCAGGTGTAGGAATGATTTTCACGAAGAGGGGTGCTGAGCTGGGCAGCGGTTTGCTGCGCTTGTTCGACAACGTTCATGGTTGCCACCACGCGCTCCGCGGTATCGAAAATTCGTAGGGTGTAAGTCAGCTCATCCTGCGGATCTGGATCGCTGGCGTTATTGAACTGCAGGGTCGGAGTCGCGCTGGGCACTTGGCTGCCGGCGATCGGGGAGATCGGCAAGGGCACCTGTGGAGCACTGTTTGCCCGGATCGGCATCTGGCCACCGTCGACCCCGTAGATAGCGACCTGCTGGTCGGATTGCACCACATACAGCCGGCTGGTCGAGGCGTCATAAGCCATGGCGCTGGGGCGGTAAACCTGCCCCTGATTGTCATAGCTGAGCAAAGGCTGGTCACCGGAATCGAGCACCCGGATATTCATTCCCTGGGTATCACCAATATAGAAGCGTCCCAGGGCATCGAAGGTCATGCCACCGAAAAAATGCAACGGAGCGCCGAAATCACCCTCCGCGTTGATCGACCGCAGCAGCTTGCCGGTGCGATCATAGACACTGATTTTGGGGATCAGCCCGGCGGTCTGGGATGAGGCGGAATCGGAGACATAGATCAGATCGGTACGCTGGTCGATATGCATACTGGAATTAGCAACAAAGGAGGCAATGCCCAAGGAGCCGCTGTAATTGCCTTGCGGATCGTAAATTTTTATTTTTCGCGCCCGCAGGTCGGCAACATAGATATTGCCGTCGCTGTCGAGATCGATAGAACCGGCGGCGATAAACTCGCCAGCACCCCGGCCGAAATAGCCGAGCAGTTCGCCGCTGCCACCGAGGATGGCGACCTTGTCGCAGGAGGAGACATAAATCCGCTGACCGGAAGTAGACACCGCCAGCCCGGCACCGGAGATTTTCACCTGATCATAGCTGCGCACCAGGTGGCCGAACTTATCAAACTTGACGACCCGCTGGGCGCGGGTATCGGCCACATAAAGATTGCCCGCAGCATCGACATCAAGCCGCGTCGGCACCCGCAGGCCAGCCTTGAGCTGCCCCAGCTTTTCAAGCCGTGGCACTTGTGCTGCCATACCCGTATCAAGCCATATCACGCTGCAAGTCAGCGAAAGAACCGCAACCAGGCTGATCATTATCCAGGATCGCATCATATTAAATTCTCCTGATGTTAAAGCCCTAAGCTTACTAAGCGGTGTCGACAGTTTCTCTGCCGACTACGCTCCACCACCTGGAAATGCAAGGAGGATACCAGGATTAGGACTTGCTCACCAAAAGGCACTAGAGACAAAAAAAGCGGGAAATTTAATAAGTTAGAAAATTTCCCGCTTTGACCGATGCTGAATATTATATTTTTTTTAATTCAATGTCTATAAGAATTTGAACTTTTTCATCCTGTAGCGAAAGGCATCGATTCCCAGATTGAGCTTTTTGGCCGCCTTCGACTGATTGCCTTCTGCCACATCCAGAGCCTGGCGGATCAATTCACGTTCGACATCCTCGATATCGATCCCCTCAGGCGGCAGGTTGAACTCCAGGGGCCCGCTGCCACCGGCACCACCACTACGCGACACCAGCTCACGCGGCAAGTGGCTAAGCTGGATAATTTCATCATTCTCCAGAATAATCGCCCGCTCGATCACGTTGCGCAGTTCACGCACATTGCCCGGCCAATCGTATTCAAACAGAAAATTCTCTGCGTCCTTGGAAATCCCCTGCACCGACTTGCCGAATTCTTTGTTGAAAGACTCAATAAAGTGCCGGGCCAGGACCAGAATATCCTGCCGGCGCTCACGCAAGGGCGACAAATAGATCGGAATGACCTGCAAGCGGTAATAGAGATCGTTACGGAAGGATTTATCCTCGATGGCGGCCAGCAGATCCTTGTTGGTCGCCGATACGATACGCACATCGACATGGATATCCTTGGTGCCACCAACCCGCCGGAAAGCACGATCTTCCAGCACGCGGAGCAGTTTGGCTTGAATGCCCATCGGCATATCACCGATCTCATCGAGGAACACGGTACCGCCGTTGGCCATTTCGAACAGGCCCTTTTTCTGACTTTTGGCGTCGGTAAAAGCCCCTTTTTCATGCCCCATCAATTCGCTTTCGAGCAGGGTTTCCGGCACGGCGGCACAGTTGATGGCCATAAACGGCCGGTCAGCGCGGACGCTTTCGTAATGCACCGCTTTGGCCACCAGCTCCTTACCGGTGCCGCTTTCGCCTGAGACCAGCACGGTGCCGGCATCGCTCTGGGCGATCTTGCGGATCATGTTGAGGACATGCATCAGATCGTCACTCTCGCCGATGATACCGTCGATGCTGAACTTCTTTGGCTGAATCGAGCGGAGCTGCGCAACTTCGCGTTTGAGCTCCTGGGTTTCCAGGGCTTTTTTGATGACGATCGCCAGTTCATCCAGGTTGAAGGGTTTGTTGATGTAGTCGTAGGCGCCCAGCCGCATGGCTTTGACGGCGGTCTCAAGCACGCCGAGCGCAGTGACCATAATGACGATCACCTCCTCATCCAGCTCCTTGACCTTCTCCAGCACCTCCATCCCGTTCATGCCCGGCAGCTGCACATCCAGCAGCAGCAGCTCGGGTGATTCCTCCTGCAACAGCCGCAGTGCATCTTCGCCCGACCCGGCGGTAGTCACTTCGTAGCCCTGTTTTTTCAGGTTCTGCTCGAGAGACCAGCGGATCAGGTGCTCATCGTCGACAACCAAAATCTTGTTTTTCTTCACGCGTCTTCTCTCCTATGAAAAAATCGTCTCGATTGCGCTTTTCAGTTCCATCGATCAGGAAAAAACTTCGGTCTTTTTCACCGGCAGTTCCAGGGTAAAACAGCTGCCTTGCCCAAGCTCACTGTCGACCCGCAGACTGCCACCGTTACTCTCCATCAGTTGCCGGCAGATCGGCAGACCCAGCCCGGTCCCCTGAGTTTTCGTGGTGTAAAACGGAGCAAAAATTTTCTCCATCTCTTTAATCGAAATCCCCGGCCCGGTATCGCTGACCTCCACCCGAATCCACTCCTGCTCCTCGCGGGTAACCAAGTCGGTCACCACTGTCAGCACCCCGCCTTCGCTCATCGCCTGCAGGGCATTGATAATAACATTCAACAACACCTGCTGAATCTGCTTCTGATCGATCCAAACGGGTGGTAAGTTTCGGGTCAACTCTTCAATCTGGTTGACCTTTTTCGCCTCGGGGTGCTGGGTGACAAACAGCAGAGTATGCTTGATCAGGCTGTTGATGTCGGCATAAGCGAATTCCGGTTGCCCCGGCTTGCCGAAAAAGAGCAGGTCGTTGACAGTTTTGTTCAAACGGAGGATCTGCTCCTGAACCTGCCCCATCACCTCGCGACGTGGATCCGCCTGTGGATAATCATCGGCCAACACATCTATCGCGCCGCTTATGCCGGCCAGCGGATTTTTGATTTCATGCGCCAAACCGGCTGCCATCTCACCTACTGAGGCCAGCCGGTCAGCACGGGCCATCTGCCGGTAGTGCAGTTGCTTGAGTTCCCGCTGGGTCTGGTCGAGGGTGCCGACCATCGAATTAAAGCCATGCGTCAGCTGGCCGACTTCATCGTCCCGCTTGACAGTCATCCGCACGCTCAGATCGCCCCCTTCGACCCGCTTCATATTGCGGGTCAGTTGCCGCAGCGGCTGGCGCAGCAGCCGAATCATGATCAGCGCGACACCGACCGTCAGTAACCCAAGAATCACCAGGGTCGAGAGGATAAACTGCTCGCTGGTGGCGCGCAGCTGGTGATACATATCGCTGAGGGAGAAGTTCAGACTCAGCACCCCGATCACCTTGCGCTCCGGTCCGTGACAACGAAAGCAGCGCTCATCGGCCACAATCGGCCGGACGAGAGAAAGAACTTGCGGCCCCGCGGTCCGGTCGAAAACCCCTTCATCCTGCTGCTGCACAAAAAGATTAAAGCTTTCCTTGTCGACCAACTGGCCGATCTCTGCCGGCTGATCCGACTTAAGGATCACTCCGGTCGGGCCGAAGATCCGCACCCGCTCAAGGTTGTTGCTGCTGCCGACCTCTTCGATGATCGCCTGCACCTCGGCGGAGTTACCCAGCCGCATTGAGTTGAAGATCGATTTTTCAATCGTATCGAGCAACAGGTTGGCGTTCATACGGGTGACTTCGAACAAATGATCCTGCTCGCGATAGAGATGGAATAGGGTAAAGGTTCCCACCCCCAGCGTCAGCAACAGAACGTTCAGCAGAATGACACGGCTGATCAGGCTTTTGAACAAAAGCTTCCCTCCAGGGCAAATGCCCAACTGACTGGCGAGGCGACATTCTCCACAGGCCTATTTGGTTACTGCGCCACCCGGGGTTGTCGGCATCGTGGAATTCCCTGAACCACCGGATCCGGTCGGGGTCGTCGTGGAGGTGGATTTCGCATCGTAGGCAAACACCCATTCCCGGTAACTCGACTTACCTGCGAGATCTTCATTCTCTTCGCTGAACCCGTCCTGCTTGAAGGGGGTCAGGGAGGAACTGGAATGCACCCCCTTGATTCGGCCTTTCTCCTTGACCAGCACCCAATCTTCACCCGTCATCGGATCGGGATAAAGGCGCCGCAGATGCCGTTTTACCACTAGTGAGCGTTTGTCATTGACCAGATCGTCCAGTGACGAAGGGTAAAATTTTGCCGATCCTCCTCCGTGCGAGGTGGTGTAGTAGCTTTCAATCGCCTTGCGGACCTGGCCGCCCTTCCAGAGCAGGTCGGCTTCGCGAGCCCGCTGCCGGACTGTCTGCCAGCTCGACCCGGCAATCCCCGCCATCAAACCAAGCAGGCTCACAGCCACCAGCACTGCAAGTAGGGCCAGTCCGCGCTGATTTATCAACGGCCTGCTGCTTTTAAACGCGGTCATTTCAGACGGTTTCCTGGCCGGACAGATAAGCATAGATCAAATCATCGAGCGTTGTTTCCGGGTCGGGCTCCGGCTTACGAAATTTATCGATGATCGACTCTTCGACAATGGTCACCGGTTCGGCGATCGGCGGCTGGATAGGCAGTGCTTCAGGTAATACCTGATCGCTGGCCGGCAGCGGTGCATCGGCGACAGTCTCGATAGTCTCGACAGGCACGTCCTGAGCATCCGATACCGGCTCCGGTTCCGGCTCAGCTTCCCGCGCCGGAGCAGGACCAAGCGGAATTCCCAGATCGAGAATCTTCTCATCGAATTCGCCCCGGGTCAGCCGGCGTAGCATACCTTTGTGCTGCTCTTTAGCCAGATCTTCGACAACTTTATCGAGCTTAGCGACCTTGATAATATCGGCATAGACGGTCTTCTGCGACGCAATGATGGTTCCGCCATGATAGAGCAGGGTTACCAGGGTTGAACTTTTCGCCCCGGTATCCTCGGTCTGAACATGAAAACCGACCCCACGATAGTTGATATTGTGATTAAAGCCGACGATCATCAGTTTTCCTCAAAAAATTCTAAAAGAAAATAACACACTCCGCGAAATGGCGCAACAAGCCGGATAAGGTACTGGATTTAAGGGATTTTCCCGATTACGCGAAATGGCAAAACAATCCAAACCCGCGCCATAAATACGTGGTTCTCAGCCCTTCAGCAATAATTCCTTGATCTTGGCCACCGCCTCCAGAGCGTCCGCAGCATAGAGGTCGGCACCGATCTCTTCAGCATAATCCTGAGTCACTACTGCTCCGCCGACCATGGTAAAAACCTTGACCCCGGCCTGGCGCAGAGCGTCAATGCTGACCTGCATCTGTTGTAATGTGGTGGTCATCAGCGCCGACAGACCGACGGCATCGACTTGCTGCAGCTTGGCTTGCTCGATGATCTTAGCAGCAGGGACATTCTTGCCCAGGTCGATCACCTCGAAACCATGATTTTCCAGCAGGGTGCAGACGATATTCTTACCGATATCGTGAATATCCCCCTCGACCGTGGCCATCAGAATTTTACCGAGCGATTCCAGCTGCTGGCCACGGAT
>CAMYNC010000009.1:18657-83004 GCA_947259685.1 uncultured Desulfuromonadales bacterium
ATTGAAACCGGTTTGCATGGTCTCAGCGGAGAGCATCACCTGGGGCAGAAAAATCTGATTCTTGCCAAAGCGCTTGCCGACCTCCTCCAGGCCGGGCAACATCCCCTCGTTACTGATCTGCAGCGGCTCAAGCCCTGCGCCGATAGCCGTCTCGATCAGTGCAACAATACCATCCCTATCGCCTTCGATTATCGCCCTGGCCAATTTTTCGCGGATCGGCAATTCTACCTCGGCGCCGGTCGGAGCGGATAGCGGTGCGCCAGTCTGCTGGCCATAGTGGGCAATGTAGCCTTCAGCACGCTGATCCTGGCCGAACAACACCTTGGCCGCCCGCAACACATCCATCATCCGCTCTTCCTTGGGATTGATGATCGCTGCTTTTAATCCAGCCTCAAGCGCCTGGGCGAAAAAAACCGCCGAGAGCACCGGACGGGTCGGCAGGCCAAAGGAAATATTACTGACGCCGAGGACGGTCGCCAGGCCCAGTTCGTCGCGCACCAGGCGCAGAGCCTGCAGGGTTTCCAGCACTCGCTTCTGCTCGGCGGATACGGTCAGAGTAAGGCAGTCGATAATCACATCCTCGCGGGCGATCCCTGCCTCAAGCGCGGCCTCCAGGATAATTCTGGCCACGGCCAGACGATCTTCAGCAGTTTCAGGGATCCCCTGACCATCGAGAGCTAAGCCGATCACTGCTGCGCCATACTTTTTCGCCAGCGGCAAAATGGCTTTAAGACTCTTCTCCTCTCCGGACACCGAGTTGATCAGAACCTTGCCGTCGGCGGCCTTTAGTCCCCGTTCCAGAGCAAGCGGATCAGACGAGTCGAGAACCAGCGGTGCACCAACCACACCGGTAACGGCAAACACCGCGCGTTCCAGCGCCAAAGGCTCATCGACGCCGGGGGCTCCGCAGTTGACATCGAGCAGTTCCGCTCCGGCCGCCACCTGCTGCTGGGCCTCGCTGCGAATGTAGGCGGTTTTCCCTTCACGCAGTTCGGCACTGTAGCCTTTTTTCCCGGTCGGATTGATCCGCTCGCCGATCACCATACAGGCGGCCTTACCACCGACTTCGACGGTCTGCGTCCGGCTGGACAGAAAACAGCGCCGAGCAGCCGGCTGCCAGCGTTGGTCCAGGCCCACCAGGGCCTGCTGCATCGCCTGAATATGGGTCGGTGTGGTGCCACAACAACCACCGATCACCCGCACACCCAGCGCTAGCAAGCGTTCATGATAAGCGGTCATCTCCTGCGGGGTACCGGGGAAGACGGTTTCGCCGTCGCGCAGCACCGGCAGGCCGGCGTTCGCCTGGGCGATCAGCGGCCGAGTGGTCACTGCGCGCATCTTGGCCAGAATTTCGTAAATGCCATCGATCCCCAGGCCGCAATTGGAGCCGATCACATCGACCCCCAACCCATCCAGGGTCACTGCTGCAGCTTCCGGTGGGGTCCCAAGGACCGTCCGGCCGCCGTCATCAAATGTCAGTAGCGCCAACAGCGGCAGTTCACTGTACTGCTTGGCGGCGATCACTGCAGCGCGCAGCTCACGGATATCGAGAAAGGTTTCAAAAGTAATCAGATCAGCGCCTGCGACAACAAAAGCTTCGACCTGTTCGCGAAAGATTTCGACCATCTCATCGAATCCGGCATCCCCAACCGGCTCGACAAACCGCCCGGTGGGCCCGATCGATGCGGCGACAAAGGTCTTTGCCCCGGCCGCACGGCGGGCAATCTCGACCCCGGCGAGGTTGATTTCGTGCAACCGGTCCTGCAGACCATAGTGCGCCAGCTTGGGACGGCTACCGCCAAAGGTATTGGTGACGATAATATCGGCACCGGCGGAAACGTATTCAGCGTGCACCGCTTCGACCACTTCCGGCTGCTGGAGATTCATCGCCTCAGGGGAGGCGCCGGCGGCCAAGCCGCGCGCCTGCAACATGGTGCCCATGGCACCGTCCAGCACCAGCACCCGATCACCCAGGGCCTGCAAAAAACTGCTCATAAGATATAATCCTGTTCGGTAGAATTTTTTCAGAATGCTTCGGTTATTTTTTCCGCTGCGGACCAGACTCGGGAGGACGGCTGTAGCTGAAATCGGCGTAGATCGGCTGATCGATGCGGACATGGCCTTTCAGGGTCTGCTGCGGCTGCCCCTCAACCAGAATCTGCACTTGCCGCAGATAGGAGAAATTTTCCACCAGGCTGTTGGTCAAACTGTACACCGTCAACAGCTCGGAGAGGCTGCCGCCGGGATGATGATCGACCAGCTGGCGGGTGAAATCGACCCGCACCAGATCGTTCTCCAGCTCGACAGAAAGAATTCTTGCCTGCTCCGGCAGGACCGGCTGCTGCCCCTGCTGCGAACCTTTGACCAGCTCACTGAGCAGCGAGATGATACATTCGCGATCATCTTCACAGCCACGGATCTGCCGTCCTTCCGGGAGCAAATAACTGCCGTTGCTGTCGGCGAAGAACAGTTCGATATCACGTGGCGGTAGCTCCGGTTCGACCAGGATCGGGATCCGCTGATCCGGCTGGCGAGCCTCCTTGAGAAAATAGCCGATGCCATAGCCGGCAAGGATGCCGACTACAACCAACCCAAGTATCCAAAAGCTCGCTTTTTTCATTGCTGCCTCTATTGCTGAGAATTGAACCGGCCTCAACCGATCCGCACCTGTTCGACCTGGGCCAACTCATCGCCAAGAAAGGCCCGACCAACGCGTTCGAAACGGGTTGGCACATCGGTGACAAAAAACGCCCTTCGGCCACCATGCTCTGGCCGCGCCAGCCCCTGCTGCTGAAACAGCTCGACCACCCGTAAGGCGGTCTCTTCAGCTGAATCGACCAGCCGCACCCCGGGTCCAAGAACCTGTTGCAAAGTGTTACGTAGCAAGGGATAGTGCGTACAACCGAGCACCAGAGTATCGATCCGGGCAGCGATCAATGGCTGCAAATATTCCTGGGCGGTTAACCTGGCGACCTCATGTTCAGCCCAGCCCTCTTCGGCCAGCGGGACAAACAGCGGGCAGGCCTGCGCCACCACCTGCGCCGCCGGCTGCAGCTGCTGAATCGCTTCGGTGTAACGGCCGCTATTGATCGTCCCTTCGGTGCCGATCACCCCGATCCGCCGATTCACGCTGCCGGCTGCCCTTCGGGCGCCAGGTTCGATCACCCCAATGACCGGCAACTGGAAACGTTGCCGCAACTTCGGCAAGGCCACCGCCGAAGCGGTATTGCAGGCAACCACCAGCAGCTTAACCCCCTGATCGACCAGAAAACCGGCAGCCTCCAGGGCATATTGTTCAACCGTGGCCGCGCTTTTGGTCCCGTAAGGCACCCGGGCGGTATCGCCAAGGTAAAGCAGATCCTCCCCCGGCAACAGCTGCATAATTTCTTTGAACACGGTCAGCCCGCCGACCCCGGAATCGAAAATTCCGATTGCACGATGCAGCACAAATACTCCAACTTAAAAAGCGCAACACTCAATAGCTGTCACGGCAATGATTTGGGGCCGGTTTTCCGAACTCGGCATATGGGCTGCCAACGACAGAATACAAACTGTAGCATACCGCCAATAATCGCCAGCAGACCAAGGGAGTCATCCTATTGAAGCACCTGGGTAAAGTCAAGATTTACAGGCTTTTAGCACTTTTTATCGGCGCCAAAATCTGTTAGTCTGCGGATATTTCTTTCTCAATTTTTGCTCATGTTGCAATCAACAAGGAGGATGTCATGGGCTGGTCCGAAGTTATGGATTTTATCAACCGCTTCCGTACCGACCAGATTATGCAGCAACTGGAGGCCTGGAACATTGCCGAACTGAATTCCAACCCCTGGTTTCTCGGCGGCTTCGCTGCGGCTGTGCTTATCACTTACCTGATCGGCTGGCGGGCGATCTCAGCTTTTCTGGTCGGCATCGGCGGCTTTGCTCTGGTGCTGTCCTGGACCCTGGCCAAGGGCACCGGCAAAGAAGGACTCGAAGGCGGCGGCCTGTACGTGATCATCGGTGGCGGAGCGGTGGCGATCGGCCTGTTTATCTATCTGCTGTTTGTCAAATCCGAATAGCAGGATTGACCCCACCGCTTACCCTGTAGCAGTATAAGTCCAAAACAACTGAGTTTTTCTTATCGTAAAACTCTCTGCCGGATTGGAGTCAGTCGATGAAAAAAAGGGATATTTTCCTGCTGCTGGGGGGGCTGGGGATTGTCGGGGTGCTGTGGATGGCCCCCGAAGAGACCACCAAACGGGTGCCGAAAAACGACACCCACCAGCGGATGTATGAGGTTTTCAACAGCGAAGGCAAAAAAGCCGCCGGGAAGCTTTGCCAGGAATGCCACAACGCCGACGGCGTCCCCTTTCCAGAAGGCCATCCCGCCAAGTTCCGCTGCCTGTTTTGCCACAAGTTAGATCAGTAAGCGACGAACAAAATCAAAAGCCCAAAAAACAACGCTGCGATAAAACACACCGTTCACTATCCAGTTGCAAAAGAGCCCTTAGTCACCGCGGTGATTAGGGGCTTCGCACGTTCCCCCTCACCCTGGCCCTCTCCCCCAGGGAGAGGGAACTGTCTTCAGCGACAGCGGAAGAATGCTGCCAATCAGTTTATGAAATGACTTACTGGAAAGCCCCGGTCTGCATTAGCAGGCCGGGGCTTCATTTGTTCTGGAAATAATCGCATCCAGAGCATCCGAGTTGCAGTTCAGAATCCGCTTCAGAAGCCCTCGAAGACGCTTTTACTACGCTCAGGCAAGGTCGAAGCGGTCAAGGTTCATGACCTTGTTCCACGCCGCTACAAAGTCGTTCAGGAACGGCTCCTGGGAGTCCTCACAAGCATAAACTTCCGCGACGGCCCGGAGCTGGGAGTTCGAACCTAAGATCAGGTCGATACGGGTGCCGGTCCACTTGAGTTCGCCGCTTATGCGATCACGCCCCTCGAACAGGTCGTCGGCTTCCGAGGCCGCCTTCCAGGTCGTGCTCATGTCGAGCAGATTCACGAAGAAGTCATTGGTGAGCGTCTCTGGCTGCTTGGTGAAGACGCCGTGTTGGGACTGTTCGAAGTTAGCATTCAGGACGCGCATGCCGCCAACCAGAACCGTCATCTCAGGAGCGGTCAACGTCAGCAGTTGCGCCCGATCGATCAGAAGCTCCTCTGCCGACACCGAGTATTTCTTTTTGAGGTAGTTACGGAAGCCGTCGGCAGCTGGTTCGAGTGGGGCGAATGAGCCCACGTCGGTTTGCTCCTGCGACGCATCGGTACGTCCCGGAGTGAAGGGAACGGTCAGATCATGACCGGCATTCTTCGCCGCTTGTTCAACAGCTGCGCAACCGCCCAAAACAATCAAATCGGCGAGCGAAACCATCTTCCCACCTGACTGCGCGCTGTTGAATTTCTGTTGGATGTTTTCCAACACTTGCAGCACGTTAGCCAGTTGCTCCGGCTGATTAACCTGCCAATCCTTCTGCGGAGCGAGTCTGATCCGCGCCCCATTGGCGCCGCCACGTTTGTCGGAGTCGCGATAGGTGGACGCCGACGCCCAGGCGGTCGACACCAGTTGCGAGATCGAGAGGCCCGCTGCGAGAATTTTGTCCTTGAGGGCGGCGATATCCTGCGCGTCGATCAGCTGATACTCGACTACAGGCACCGGGTCTTGCCAGATCAGCTCTTCTTCAGGCACTTCGGCACCGAGATAACGCGAGCGCGGGCCCATGTCACGGTGGGTCAATTTAAACCAGGCGCGGGCGAAGGCATCAGCGAACTCTTCCGGGTTCTCGTGGTAGCGCTTCGCAATCGGTTTATAAATCGGGTCCATTCTCAGCGAGAGGTCTGCGGTGGTCATGATGGGTGCTTGTCGTTTGGACGGATCGTGGGCGCCCGGCACCGCATTTGCTGCCGCAGGATCGGACGGAACCCACTGGTAGGCTCCGGCGGGGCTTTTCACCAGATTCCAGTCGTAGCCGAACAGGGTGTCGAAATAGCCCATGTCCCACAGGGTCGGGGTCGGGTTCCAGGCCCCTTCGATGCCGCTGCTGATGGTGTCATCCCCCTTACCGCTGCCGAAGCTGCTGATCCAGCCAAAGCCCTGATCTTCGATTCCAGCGGCTTCCGGATCCGGGCCGACAAGGTCGGCATCACCGGCACCATGGCATTTGCCGAAGGTGTGTCCGCCGGCAACCAGGGCGACGGTCTCTTCGTCGTTCATCGCCATACGGGCGAAGGTTTCGCGCACGTCGCGGCCCGAGGCGACCGCATCCGGCTCGCCGTTCGGTCCTTCCGGGTTAACGTAGATCAAGCCCATCTGCACGGCAGCGAGAGGATTGTCGAGAGCTCGCTCGCCGCTGTAGCGGTTGTCCCCCAACCACTCGTCCTCAGCGCCCCAGTAGATGTCCTCTTCAGACTCCCAGATATCCACGCGCCCGCCGGCGAAGCCGAAAGTCTTAAAGCCCATCGACTCCAGGGCGCAGTTGCCGGCAAGGATCAACAGGTCGGCCCAGGAGATTTTCTTGCCGTATTTCTGCTTGATCGGCCAGAGCAGCCTGCGCGCCTTATCGAGGTTGGCATTGTCCGGCCAGCTGTTCAGCGGCGCGAAGCGCTGCGTACCTGACCCTGCTCCGCCGCGACCGTCTCCGGTGCGGTAGGTCCCTGCGCTGTGCCACGCCATGCGGATGAAGAGCCCCCCGTAGTGACCGTAGTCGGCCGGCCACCAACCCTGCGAGTCGGTCATCAGCGCATAAAGGTCCTGCTTCAGAGCATCAAGGTCAAGACTCTTAAACTCTTCAGCGTAGTTGAAATCCTCGCCCAGCGGATTGGACAGGGCGGAATGCTGGTGGAGAATATTCAGGTTCAACTGGTTCGGCCACCAGTCGCGGTTCGAGGTACCACGGCCGGCTACCTGCCTGCTAGTCCTGCCCGTAACCGGGCACTTACTCTCGTCATTCATAAAGTTTCCTCCTTTTGTGGTACGAAACGATTCACCGGTCTGCTAATGAGTATACCCCATCAAGTAAGTTTTTTTGGGCTAGTCAATAATTTTTATTACTAAGGAAAGACTTGGAGGAAGAAAAGAAGAACGGCCCAACCTGAAAACCAGGCTGGGCCGTTCTAATAATTATATTCCCGGACATTATCCCGAATGATCTTTGGCTTGACAAGACCCCCAAGATTGTCTCAAGGAAACATCAGGCAGGACTAACGAGCTGGCAAAAACTGCTGGAGTGTTGCTCAGCTTCCTGCTAAAGCCCGCGTAATTGAACCTGCTCCACAAAGGTCCCGGCAAGGCCGACAAAACCTTCCAGCTGCTCAGGCAAATAGGCCTCGCGCTGTTGCCAACTTGGCTCAAGCGCATGGCCGGGAACATACTGCTGCAGAACCCAAAGCGGCGCCCCCTGCAACAGCTCGCCAATGGCATCAATTTCTTGCTCGCCGACCAACTCCGGCACGCAAGTGGTGCGAAATTCAACCTCGCAGGCGGCCTGCTTGGCCAGCTCAACAGAGCAACGCAGTTTATCGACCTGAACCGATTGACTGTGCAACTCCTGATAGCGGGGCAAAGAGGTTTTGATATCGATGGCCAGATAATCGACCAACTCTTCGGCCAACAGAAGCTCAAGGACCTGCGGCAACAGACCGTTGCTATCCAGTTTGACCTGCAGCCCCTCCTGCTTGAGCAGGCGTAAAAATGCCGGCAGACCGGCATCGAGGGTCGGTTCTCCGCCCGATATCACTACCCCGTCGATAAACGTTTTCCGTTCGCGCAGGTCTGCCAGCAACTGGTCAAGCGGGAAATCAGGATAAGTCTCCGGCTCGGTTATCAGGCCGGGGTTATGACAAAAAGGACAGGTCAGGTTGCAACCGCCGGTAAATAGCAGCGCAGCAACCCGACCTGGAAAATCGAGCAGACTGGTGCCCTGAAATCCCTTAATCGCAAGGCGATTCAGCGTTGCTGCTCCTTGCTGCGAAGATTGTATTCGGAACGCTCCTTGAACTCTTCTTTTTTACCGCGGTTCCATTGCTGAACCGGGCGGAAAAAGCCACAGACTCTTGAATAGACTTCGGTCTTCTCGTCACATTTAGTCGCCATAACAACTCTCCTCAAAGTTTACTTACAGATAAATTAAGCCGCCTGGCCGGGATGATGATGGGGGCAGGCAAAATGTTCTCCAGAAATGTAGCCATGCTCTGGGCAGATGGTAAAGGTCGGGCTCAGGGTAAAATAGGGCAGATGAAAATTTTCGGCAATCCGCCTGACCAGCAACCGGGCGCTGCGCCAGTCATCCAACCGTTCGCCGAGAAAGCCGTGGAACACAGTGCCGCCGGTGTAGCGGGTCTGCAGGCCATCCTGGTGTTGCAGCGCGGCGAAGATATCCTCAGTGGTTCCGACCGGCAGCTGGGTCGAGTTGGTATAGTAGGGCTCATCGGTACCGGCGGTGATCATATCGGGATAGCGCTGACGATCACGGCTAGCCAGGCGGAAGCTGGTCCCCTCGGCCGGGGTCGCCTCCAGATTGTAGAGGTGGCCGGTCTGCTCCTGAAAGCTTTCCAGCTGTTTCCGCATGAAATCGAGGGTTGACTTGGCCAGCGATTGCCCTTCCTCGGAGTTGATGCCGCTGCCGAGCAGATTCTGGCAGGCTTCGTTCATGCCGATCAGACCGATGGTGGAGAAATGATTATCCCAGAAGCTGCCGCTGCGCTCGCGGATTGCCGAGAGGTAGAACTTGCTGTAGGGATAAAGCCCCTCCTCGGTAAACCGCTCCAGCTGTTTGCGCTTGAGCTCCAGCGATTCGAAGGCCAAAGCCATCAACTTGCCGATGCGGTCGAAAAAGTCGACGCTGTTACTCGCCTGGTAGGCGGCGCGCGGCAGGTTGATGGTAACCACGCCGATCGAACCGGTCAGGGGGTTAGAGCCGAACAGGCCGCCGCCGCGCCGGCGCAGTTCACGGTTATCGAGCCGCAGTCGGCAGCACATCGAGCGGGCATCTTCCGGATCCATATCGGAATTGACGAAGTTGCTGAAATAAGGGATACCGTACTTGGCGGTCATCTCCCAGACCGGCTGCAGCCGATCGCTCTCCCAGTCGATGTCGCGGGTAATATTGTAGGTCGGGATCGGAAAGGAAAAAATCCGCCCGGAAGAGTCGCCGTTCATCATCACTTCACAGAAAGCGCGATTGAGCAGATCCATTTCGGCCTGAAATTCTCCGTAGCTGCGTTCCTGCAGCTCGCCACCGATCACCACCGCCTCAGCAGCCATATTCGACGGCACCATCATGTCCATGGTGATGTTGGTGAAAGGCGTCTGGAAACCGACCCGGGTCGGAACGTTCATGTTAAAGACGAACTCCTGCAGGCACTGTTTGACTTCGGCGTAGCTCAGTCCGTCGTAGCCGATAAAGGGTGCCAGCAGGGTGTCGAAGTTGGCGAAAGCCTGGGCGCCGGCGGCTTCTCCCTGCAGGGTGTAGAAGAAGTTAACGACCTGTCCGAGGGCGCTACGGAAATGCTTCGGCGGGCCGCTCTGGACCTTGCCGTAAGCGCCGGTGAAGCCCTTGAGCAACAGATCCTTCAGGTCCCAGCCGCAGCAATAGACCGACAACATACCCAGGTCATGGATATGGTAATCCCCTTCACGGTGAGCATCGGCCACGCTTGCCGGGTAGATCTTATTCAACCAGTAATTGCTGGTGATATTGGCGGCGATATGATTGTTGAGCCCCTGCAGCGAGTAACCCATGTTGGCGTTTTCGTTGACCCGCCAGTCTTCGCGCACCAGGTAGGAATCGATCGCTTCGATCGACTGCTGCATGAATTCTTTGGTCTGACGCAGGCTTTCATGCTGCTTGCGGTAGAGAATGTAGGCTTTGGCGGTCTGGGCATGTCCGTTTTCGATGAGGATTTTCTCAACCAGGTCCTGAACGTTTTCTACCGTCGGGACCCGACCATCTTTATACAGGACCGAGAGAATTCCGCCGACCTGGTGGGTGATATCAGCGGCTTTGCGCATGTCGCTGCCACCGACGGCACGGACCGCCTTTTCGATCGCCTGGGCGATCTTCTGCTCTTCGTAGGGGACCAGTCGGCCGTCCCGTTTGCGGATAAAATCGATCATGCTTGCCTCCCTGCCTGAAGATGCAGGTTAATAAGCCACTACTCATTTCATTATCCAGAAGCAGTGGCCAAAAGATTCCATATAGCCAACATTCAATGTTGGAGAATCTACCACAACATATCCACTTGTCAAAAGGCAAAAACACTAGATATTGTATTTTAATCTTTCATTAAGCACTACATCTTGTTGGAGGACTTGTGAGCAACCTGTGGATAAAAATGCCTAACCAGAGACAATCACATGAACTTTCTTGCCCTGCCCGGGGGGCTATGCTAAATCAGTGGATAGTGCGGAACATGCTTGGAAAAATTAGAGTTTCTCCACCGGCAACGAGGTCCAGATGACAGATTTGACCCGCTTCGGCATTTCGATCGATGAACGTTTGCTACAACAGTTCGATCGGATGATCAACGACAAAGGCTATGACAACCGTTCCGAAGCGATTCGCGATCTGATTCGCGGCGCACTGGTGGAAGAGGAATGGGGGGATGCCGACCAGGAGACGGTGGCAACCGTGACCCTGGTGTACGACCACCATACCCGCGACCTGGCTGATAAATTGACCGAGCACCAGCACAGCCATCATCAAGAAATTGTTTCGACCCTGCACATTCACCTGGACCACCAGCATTGTCTTGAGGTGGTGGTCATCAAAGGGCCATCGAGTCGGGTCAGGCGGATTGCCGATGAGCTGATCGGCACTAAGGGGGTGAAGCACGGCAAGCTGGTGGCGACGACCACCGGACAGAATCTGCTCTAGCGTAGCAAGAACCAAAAAAGGGAGACTCAGAGCGAGTCCCCCCCGACAAAAAAACCTCAGTCGGCAGCGTACTGCAGCAGCACCCCTTCCACCTTCTGCAGTGCCACTTCCAACTCATCCAGCAGTGGGGACAACCGATCCAGCCTGGCCTCGCCGGCAGCAATTTCCAGGCTCTGGGCCAATGCATAAGCCTGCCGTGCACCAAAAATTCCCAACACCGATTTAAAACCGTGCGCCACCAGTTCAATCTGTTTGGCATCATGGCGTTGCAGAGCCTGACGAAGTTCGGCGAGTCGGTTGGGACAGTCGGCAAGAAATTTCCTGACAAAGCGCGCGATCGACTCCCGGCGACCGCTGAGGGTACGGCTCAGATAGGCCAGGTCAACAACATTCGTGCGGGCCAAAAGATCGCAGGCCTGGCGTTCGACTGCTGCGTAGAGCTGGTTGGGATCGATCGGCTTGGGGACATAATCATCCATACCGATCTCCAACAGCTTTTCCCGGTCCCCCTTTAAGGCATGGGCGGTCAGGCCGATAATCGGAAGCTTATTTCCCGCAGCACGCAGCCGTTCCGTCGCCTGAATCCCATCGACCTCCGGCATCTGCACATCCATCAACACCAGGTCGATATTTCCGGCCGCCAGACGGTCGAGGGCCTGCTGACCATTGCGGACAATTTCGACCTGCCAGCCGCGCTGTTCGAGCAGCCGCACCGCCAGCATCTGATTAATTTCATTGTCTTCTGCCAGCAGAATCCGCAAGGCCCCGGCAGCCGCGGCTGCCCGCGGCACCACCGGCATTGCTGGCAGTTCCGCGCTGAACTCTGCCTGGGGCGAACGATTGAGCAGATTGAGAATGGTACTGAACAGCTCCGACTGCTTGATCGGCTTGACCAGAAAATGACCGATGCCGCTTTGCTGACGACGCGCTGCATCGCCGCGGATGTCGTTGGAGGTGATCATCATCAGCGACAATTTTGGAAAAGCCTGCTCGGCTCGCACCGATTCAGCCAACTCAAAGCCGCTCATCCCCGGCATCAGCGAATCGAGCAACAACAGCCTGAATGGATCGCCGCTGTCGCGCGCTGCGGTCAGCAGACCGATAGCCTCAGCTCCGGCAGCGGCAATCGCGGGCCGCATTCCCCAGCTCTTGAGCACCTCCCGTAGAATCACTCGGTTGGTCTCATTGTCATCGACAATCAGCACTTTCATGCCAGCCAAATCTTCGCGACCGCGGAACTCAGGTTCCGGCGGGGTGGCGACCAGTTGCAGGTCGAGTACGAAGGAGAAAGTGGCACCCTGGCCAAGCAGGCTCTCAAGCTTGATGCGACTGCCCATCTGTTCGACAATCTGCTGCGAGATCGCCAAACCCAGGCCAGTACCACCATACTTGCGGCTAATCGAACTATCCGCCTGGCTGAAACTGATGAATAATCGCTGCTGCTGTTCCTCGCTGATGCCGATGCCAGTGTCCCGGACGCTGAATTCCAACCGGCCCAGATCGTCAAAATCCTCACAGCCGGGCAGTCGCCTGACCCGGAACACCACCTCGCCCCGCTCGGTGAATTTGATGGCGTTGCTGATCAGGTTGGTCAGCACCTGGCGCAGACGCAAAGGATCGCCCTTGATATGCCGGGGAAGATCAGCCGACAGATCGCAGATCAACTCCAGATTTTTCTGATGCGCCGACACCGCCAAGGCTTCTACGGTCTTTTCCAGCGCCTTTTCCAGGCTGAACTCGACCTGCTCCAGTTCGAGCATTCCCGCTTCGACCTTGGAGATATCGAGGATATCGTTAATCACCTGCAGCAGCGATTCCCCGGAACTTTTGACAATCTGCAGATAATCCCGCTGTTCGGGTTGCAGGTCGGTCGCCAATGCCAGCCCGGTCATGCCGATAATGCCGTTCATCGGGGTGCGGATTTCATGACTCATATTGGCCAGAAACTCGCTCTTGCTGCGATTGGCCGCTTCGGCTTCTTCTTTGGCCAGCCGCATCGCCTGTTCCGCCTCGCTGCGACGCAGCGCACTGGCGGAATAACGGTAGACCCCGAACAGCAGGCCGAATAAACCGAACAGCCAAAGCAGAATGTGGCTGGCTGTCAGCGAGATCGATTGGTTGCGGGCGGCAATGATAAAGCTACCGAGGGGCAGATTGACACTGATGCCGCCGCGCAGATCGCCAACTTTGAAGCCCTGATCGGCATGGCACTCCAAACAGCCTTCAGTGGTCATCAGCGGACTCATATAGCGCAAATGAGTCTGGCCATTAAGCAGAATCAGCTCGGAAACTTCCACCTCGCCGGCGGCCAGCTTCTGCAACGCGGTGGTCTCCCAGGCATCGGGAAGGTTGGCAGGATTGGTAACTTTTAGGCTGGTGATATGGGCTGAGATATGCTGTTTCTGCGCTTTAAGCTCGATATCCTGATGATTCAGATAAGCCGGGGGCAGCAGGGTCAGTTGGACACCGTCGGTGGTCACCAGATCCCGATCGGGAAAATCGGTCAAATAAGGGCTGGGCTCGATGCCTTCGCGCACCCGGATATAGATGCCATCGCTGGTGCTGCTCCAGTGCTGCAGGCGCGGATCCTTCTCGGTCATGGTACGCGCCTGCAGGGTTGCTCCTTCGATCAGCGCCCGCCGCTCACTGTGAACATTCCACGCCAGCGACGCCCCGACCAGCAGGGTCCAGATCAGCAGCAGATACCAGAGGTAGCGATTGCGCAAAGCTTTTTTGCTGACAGACGTCATATAACAGATTCCGCAGCGCCGCGAGACGGCAGGCAACCAAAGCGGGCCTCAAGTCATTGGCCCAGGGCAGAATATGAAAATCCCGGAAGACGGGAACAGAAACACCAGAAAGGCTTGATCGATCTGAGCTACAGCAATTGCAACAAACAGAGAAACTATCCCTAAGTTGCCAATCTATAAGTAAAAAGCCAGCAAGACAAGTAAATATTAGTTCATGCCGAGGGAATCATTAACCGAAACACAAGGGAGGTGATCGAGAATAAGAATCTTCAGCTCCCAGCAAAACGATCGAGTAATTGCTGGAATCTGTCGACGGTATTTGCCCGTTTTAGCTTGCCCAATTCGCGCTGCAGGCTTTGATCGGGAATAAAGTTAAGCAGGTCTTTCAACTTCATCAACGCCTGCCGCTCGCCGCAGAACCTGACCAGGTAACGTTGCAGCAGATCGGCGATGAAGTCATGGAGTTCGGCGCGGCGTTGCGATTCTTGCGGAAATTCGGCCAGTTCGTCACGCAGGCGCCGGAACAGCAGCGGGTCGGCCAAGGCGCCACGCCCAAGCATCAGCCCGGCGACGGCAGTTTCCTGCAGCAGTTGCTTTCCGCTTGCTGCAGCATTGATATCGCCGTTAGCGATGACCGGCAGGCTCGTCCGGCTGGCCACCTGGGCAGTCAACTGGTGATCGGCCTGCCCGGAATATTTCTGCTCAACGGTACGGGGATGAAGGATCAGATAATCGATCCGGCACTCTTCGTAAACCTGCAACAGTTGAAAAACCTGCTGTGGATCATCGTAACCGGCGCGGCACTTTATAGAGAAACTGCCACTGATCGCCTGCCGTAATGAGCTGAGCAGCTCCAGCAGCCTGTCCGGTTCGCGCAACAGCTCGCCGCCGGTCGCCCCGGTGGTCATCCGGCCGTAGGGGCAGCCAAGGTTCAGGTTGAGATGCTCGCAACCGGCCTCCTGCAGCTGCCAGGCCGCTGCGGTCAGGGCTTCGGCACTGTTACCGATCAGCTGCACAACCAGGGGCACTTCGCCCACGTGTGCTCTGATATCGGCCAGTTCGGCCTTGGCGACGCGCTTGCGCGACTGGGTCTGCACGCGAACAAACTCGGTAAACACCAGGTCGGGGGCATAGCGCTCAATAAAGCAGGCCCGCAAGGCGGCGTTGGTCAGCCCCTGCATCGGCGCCAGCATCAGCGGCGGGCGCTCAGGTTTCCAGGGAAGTTTGCTCATCGGTCATGCTTCGGGCGTAAGGGGCGCAACAACCCTTCAAGACCATTCACTTTGATTTCGTAAATCGCCAGCAGCTGCTCGCCAAGCCGCCCTTCCGGCAGCTGGTTGCGCACCAACCAGACGACATAGGGCTCGGGCAGATCGATCAACAGCTGCCCCTGATGCTTGCCATAAGGCATGCGTGTCGCCAGCAGCAGACGCAGCTCTTCCGGGTCGGCGTGCAGCAGTTCAGCCATTTGGTTTGCGCACCAGTTTTTTCTGGTAGAGGCGATCATCGGCCAGCTTCAGCAGCTGCTGGCTTGATTCGACTGCATCTTCGAGCACCGACGCAACCCCGTAACTGAGGCGGATCGGGATTTTTGCATCCTGCCAACCCATCGGCTGCTCCAGAAACCGCTGCGCCATCCGCTCGATCAGCAGCTGGGCTTTCTCCAGTGGCGTCTCCGGCAGCAGCAGGACAAACTCATCCCCGGCCAGCCTGGTAACCAGATCGGAAGTCCGGCTCATCTTGGTCATCCCCTGGGCCAGATACTGCAGCAGCGCATCGCCGCAATCATGGCCATGAGTATCGTTCACCTGTTTGAACAGGTCGAGATCGATGAACACCAATGACAACTGGCTTCGGTAGCGCTGCGCCCGGGCAAACTCCCGTTCCAGCTGCTGTTCCATCGCCCGCCGGTTGTGCAGATCGGTCAGCGGATCATGAAAGGCCAGATGCTGCAGATTTTCATGGGCGACCACGTTCGACAAACAGAGTGATACCTTAACTGCCAGCCGCTGCAGATGGATCGGATTATAGCCGGGATGAAAACGCTGCGCGGAAGGATCCGCCAGGTTCAAACTGCCAATCAGCTTACCGTCCAGGGTCACCGGTACCATCGCCAATGACTGAAAAGCAAAGCACTCGCCGGCGGGCAGCAGAGCATGATAGGGACGCAGCCATTCATTTTCCAGCACCGGCTCTTGTTCGCCGCTGCAGAGTTCGTTGAAATGCTCACGACTGATCAGCTTTAGACACTTGCGAAGCCGGGTTGTCGCGCTGAGTTTGGAGATTGGCGTCACCGCCGGTTCCTCGGCGATCAAACTCAACCAGACATGGGGTATGGCAAAAATTTCGCCGATCTGTTCGAGTAATTCCTGAAAAAAATCGCGAAAATTCAACACCCCAAGGATCCGCGTTTCAAGCAAGTGAAACTTCTCTGCCAGCTGTTCATGTTCGCGAAAGCGCTCAATAATCGTGTCGTGCCGCATCAATATCATCCGTAAAATTTGCCAGCGCCGTCAGAGCGGCTAAACTGAATAAAACCATCGACCGCCGCCAAGGGTAGCATATGCAGTTGCACAGTGACAGTCTTAGCGATCAGGGCAAACAGCGCAGTAAAAACGAAGATGCCTGTTTTTCAGACCCCAACATCGGGCTGTTCATGGTCGCCGATGGCATGGGGGGCCACCCGGCCGGCGATGTCGCCAGCGGCATGGCGATCAGCTGCACACACAGTTTTCTACAACCGGGCCTGACGGGGGCGACGAGTAGCGAAAAGATCCCCGAACTGCTCGATGCGGCATGCCAGCAGTCCAGCCAGCAGATCTACCAGGCAGGGCTGGATAATTCAGCCTGGCGCGGCATGGGCACGACCCTGGCACTCGCCTGCTGCCTTCAGGGCCAGGCGTTTCTGGCCAATGTCGGGGATAGCCGTATCTACCTGTTGCACGACGGCAGCCTGACCCAGTGCAGCTATGATCACACCCTCGGCAACCGCCAGCAGATCCCGGCGAACCAGCAGACGGGGTTGCACCATATTCTCACCCAGGCGCTCGGTCTGGAACAGCGTCTTGAGGTCTACCAACAGCAAGTTGCCCTGCAAACCGGGGATCGGCTGCTGCTCTGCAGCGACGGGCTGAGCAACATGTTGAGCGATGACGAGATCAGCCGCCTGCTCCGGCTACCGCGCCAGCCAAAACAAGTCTGCCAACAGCTGGTCGCCGCAGCCAATGATCGCGGTGGCTTGGACAATATCACCGCGGTGGTGATCATGATTTTAGGTGTTTAACCTGAATCAGTGGATATAAGGTGGATGAAGAGTGCAAGTGCTTGGATTGAATGAGTGATGCAAAAATCTGAGCTGCACCCAAAGGTTCAGCGGTGATTTTTGGAGCGCTCAGGCAATTCAATGGCTTGCGCTATTCGCCGCCGGATATTCACTGATTCAGGTTTAACCCAAACTGCCGGCGCAAAGCTTCCAACAGCCGAGCATTGGCCTCAGCCCCCATCACGGCAAGACGAAGATAACGATTATCCAGCGGACTAAAATCCGCGCAGTTGCGGATCAGCAGCCCCTGCTGGCGAAGCTGCGCCGCTAACAGATCCGCAGCTGGTGCAGCAACCGGCAAACGACACAGCAAATAGTTGGCCTCGCCGACGGAAACTTTGCATCCCAGCCCTTCCAGCCCTGCCCGCAGCTGCTCTCGAAGCCGGGGAAGCAATTCCAAGGTTTGCCTGCGATAATCCTCTGCAGCCAAACAGGCGCTGGCCGCAGCGATCGCCAGATTGGAGAGGGTCCAGGGTTCGCGGCACTTCGCCAGACGGGCGATCCCGGCAGCTGGCCCGGCCAGGTAACCGGCCCGGAGCCCGGGGATGGCGTAGAACTTGGTTAGCGAACGCAGCAGATACAGGTTCGGCAGGGCTGTCACCTGAGACAACAGCGAGCGCTGCGGGCAGAAATCGGCAAACGCCTCATCGACCAGCAGAGTTTTCTCCCCCAGCCCTTTTGCGAGGACCAAAAGCTGCTGCGGATCAATCCCGACGCCGCTCGGGTTGCCTGGATTGGCCAACAAGACCAGGTCAGTGTCCTCGCTGAGCGCAGCCAAGAGGCGCTCGACGGAAAACTGAAAGTTCTCTTCCGGCTGTAGAGCAAAGCTCTCAATCTGGCAGCCCGCCTGCTGCAGGGCCGGGGCATACTCGCTGAAACAGGGCTGCACCAGCAACGCCCGTCGCGGCCGTAAAATCCGCGGCAACAGGTAGATCAGCTCCGTCGAGCCACTGCCGGGCAACAGGTTCTCTTTGGGCAACTGATGATAATCGGCCAGAGCCAACAATAGTGATTCTGCTTCCAGTTCCGGGTAATCGGTAATCCGTGCCAGCGCCAGCTCCAGGGCCCGTTGCACTGGTTGCGGGACCCCGAGGGGGTTGATGCTGGCGGAAAAATCGACGATCTGCTCGCGGCGCATCCCGAGCTCTCCCATCAAGCGATCGACAGCACCACCGTGCAGCGGCCTGCTCATGCCAGGCCCCAGAGCAACAGCAAGCCGAGCAGCAAGGCCAGGGCCGAACTTGAGTAAAGCAGCGCGATCATTCGCCGGTAGTCTTTGCTGGTAGGACCCTCGTTAGCATCGCCAAAGGTCGGCTTCTGCAGCTGCTTGCCAAAATAGCTCGCCGGACCGCCCAATTGGATATCGAGAGCACCAGCCGCAGCGGCTTCCGGCCAACCGGCATTGGGGCTGGCGTGCTTGCTCGCCTCCCGCCGCATCACCTGCAGCGCTTTCCAGCCGTTCAGTTGCAACGGAAAGGCCACAGCGACAAACAGCCAACCGGTCAGCCGGGCAGGGATGAAATTGAGCAGATCGTCCAACCGCGCCGAAGCCCAGCCGAATTCGCGGTACTTGTCGTTCTTATAGCCAACCATCGAATCGAGGGTACTCACCGCTTTGAACAACAGTCCCAGCACCGGTCCGCCGAGCAGCAGGTAAAATAGCGGTGCAATCACCCCATCAGAGGCGTTTTCCGCAACGGTTTCAATGGTCGCTTTGAGCACCTGTTCTTCATTCAGGCTGGCGGTATCCCGGCCAACAATCATGGCCAGTGCCTGCCGCGCGCCGGCCAGATCCCCAGCCTCCAACTCATCGATCACCGCTCGGCTTTCGCTGTGCAGCGAACGTAGCGCCAGGCAACTCCAGCCAAACCAGAGCGCCACCAACCATTGCAATCCGGCAGTAAATGCACCGGCGATCTTCAGCAGCAGACCGGCGGACAAACCAGTGATCAGCATGGTCAGCACCAGCAGAATAATTCCAGACAGCTTCGGCTGGTTGACGGTTTCGCGCAGCCAGTTCTCCAGCCGCTCGATCAGCCGGCCGATCCAGATGATCGGGTGCGGCCAACCGCGCGGGTCACCGAGCAACAGATCGAGTAAAAAGATTGCACCGAACAGGCCTGCGCTCATGATAACGACTCCGGAAGCTGCAGCCAGGAAACGATCTGCTTGATATCGAGATTAGCCTCAAGGTGGTCGGCCAGCCGATTTAGTTCCTGATCCAGATCCCAGGCCGCCTCGGGGGCCACTGGGCCGCTACCCTGTTGCGCTCTCAAAGGAGCCAGTACCGCCGCCCGCACCAGGTCATCATCAAAAATGCCGTGCAGGTAACTGCCCCAGACCCGGCCATCGGCAGAGACGGCACCGTCTTCAAGGCTCACCGCATCCCCCGAGCGACTGACAATCCGCAACAGTGGGCGGCAACTGATGCCATATTCGGTCTCGCCGGCGTGGATTTCATAGCCGCTGACTTGCTCAAGGCCTGCAAACCCAGCCCAGCTGGCCGCCTGCTGAAAGCGTGCCTGCACCTGGTGGGTCTGTTTTCCCGATTTGAGGGTGGTTTCGATATCGAGCAGCGCCAGCCCCTGGTCACTGGCCCGCTCCGACTCGACTCCCTGAGGATCGCAAATTTGCCTTCCGAGCAGCTGAAAACCGCCACAGATGCCGATCACCCGGCCACCGGCGGCATGAAAATCGAGAATCGCCTGAAACAGTCCCGATTCCTTTAGATAGGTCAGATCGGCCAAAGTACTCTTGGTGCCAGGGATGATCAGCAGGTCAAGTTCAGTCAGCTGCTGTGGCCTATCGACATACTGCAGCTCGACATCGGCCTCGCGCTCGAAAGGATCGAAGTCGGTATAATTGGAGATCCGCGGCAGACGCACCACGCCGACCTGCACCCCTGAGTTGCCAGCCAGACGCTTGCGATCAAGAGCGACCGAATCCTCTTCCGGCAGCTGCAGATCAACCATCGGCACGACACCGAGCACCGGCACGCCGGTCCGATCTTCAATAGTCTCAATTCCTGATTTGAGCAGCGCTGCATCGCCGCGGAACTTGTTGATGATGATCCCTTTGAGCTGAGCACGTTCCGTTGCTGAAAGCAGCTCGACCGTACCAACGATACTTGCAAACACACCGCCACGGTCGATATCGGCGACCAGGATCACTGGAGCCTCGGCCATCGCGGCCGCTTTGAGGTTGGTGATGTCCTGAGCCATCAGGTTGATCTCGGCAATACTTCCCGCCCCTTCCAGAATCACCAGCTCGACCTGAGAACTCAGGCGCCGGAATGACTCTTCGACCTTGGCAAAGACTTGCGGCTTGTAACTGTGATACTCAGCAACATTCATGTTGCCGACTGGCCGGCCGTGGACGATGACCTGCGAGCCGGTATCGCTGTTCGGTTTCAGCAGCACCGGGTTCATGTCGATATGCGGTTGCAGCCCGCAGGCCGCGGCCTGCAACGCCTGGGCACGGCCAATCTCGCCACCGTCCGGGGTCACCGCTGAATTGAGCGCCATATTCTGAGCCTTGAACGGCGCAACTGTCCAGCCCCACCGGGCAAAGCTGCGGCAGAGCCCAGCGGTGATGATGCTCTTGCCGACATCGGAACCGGTTCCGCCGATGAACAGAGCTTTGGCCGGTCCCTGGTGGCAATTCCCCTGTGCTGTATCAGCGGGTCGGGAAAAATATTTTCCGGCGTAGCCTCTGGGGGTGACCAGCCGGCCGGCACGATCAACATAGCTGGAACTGTTACCGATGATCACCAGCGAGAACATGTCGATTTCCTGCGTCAGCATCTCATCCAGGTTGGTCAGGATGACCTCTTCTTCGACCCGACAGGCGTTGCGGACGATCCCCACCGGAGTATCCGCCCCACGATGACGCATTAAAATATCGCGCGCTGCGCCGATCTGGGTGGTCCGGCCACGGCTTTTCGGATTATACAGCGCCACCACAAAATCGGCACCGCCGGCTGCATTCAGGCGCTGCCGGATCAACGGCCAGGGAGTCAACAGATCGGAAAGGGAGATCACGGCAAAGTCGTGCATCAGCGGCGCGCCGAGCCGAGCTGCCGCCGCCTGCACCGCCGAGACCCCGGGCACCATCTCAATTTCGCACTGCCGGGGCGAACCCTGGTCTTCCCCCAGCTCTTCAGCCAGCTCTAAAACCAAGCCGGCCATCCCGTAGACCCCGGCATCACCAGAACAGACCAGCGCAACTTTGGCGCCAGCGGAAGCCCGTTCCAGGGCCTGCCGGCAGCGCTCGACCTCTTGCCGCATACCGCTTTGCAATTGCTCTTTGCCGGCGATCAGCTCCGGAATCAGTTCAAGATAGGTTTTATAGCCGGCAACAACTTCAGCCTGCTCAAGCGCCGCCCGTGCTGCCGGGGTCAGATGTAAAACGTCGCCGGGCCCCAGCCCGACGACCCAAAGTTTTCCTGCCATTTTCCTCTATCCATCACCTTGTAAGGGCGACCCGCTGGGTCGCCCGCTGTGGGGATTTATTCCATAATTCGGGCGACCCAGCGGGTCGCCCCTACCAATAATCACCCCGGCCGTTCAGCCACCGCCAGGGTCAAATTGCCGATCTTCTGTTTGCGGATCAGCATCTCTCCCATTCCGGAAGAGAGCAACGCCGCCGGTTCGCAGACCCCTTTGGCACCGACCGCTTTCATGGCGTGCAGTGAGAGCGGGCTGGGAATCTCCACCTGATTAAGGGCGGCGGCAGAATGAAATTCGATCGGCAAGTGGTACTTTTCGGCGAATTCCAGCAAGCCGATTTCATCCTGCTTGGCATCGATACTGGCGAGGCAACCGATACTGGCAAAGGCGAGGAAGGATTGCTTGAGCTTGTTGCGCACCGCCAGCTCGATCTCTTCGGCGCAGGTGCCACGATTGCAACCGATTCCGACCACCAGATCGCGCGGCCGCAAGGCGAGCATTTCCGGCTGCAGCTGCAAGTGGGGAAGAAATCGGTGGGTGACAAACACCAGGCCGTCGGCGTTGGAACGCATCGCCGTGGCAAAATTATCGTGCAATTGCACCCCCGGCACTCCGGCAAAGATCGGCGCAATCCGGCGACGCTGATCAACCAGGGCGATCCTGCCTTTCTCGAGCAGTAACCGGTTGAGGGTTTTTAAATGGGCAACCGGATCGACCACCAGCCCGGCATCGCGTGCCGCCTGGTCCCAGGCAGGCAACTTGTTGACGTCGGTGGCCGTAGTGATCACCGGAGTTGCCCCACTGACTTCAGCCAGCCGCCGGGCCAGATCATTGGCCCCGCCGAGATGCCCCGAGAGCAGGCTGATGGCGAACTGCCCCGCCTCATCCATCACCACCACCGCAGCGTCCTGATCCTTGCCTTTGAGTTCCCGACCGAGAATCCGCACGACGATCCCGGTTGCCATAATACAGATCAGCTGTTCAACTTCTGCGAACAGGCCCGGCAGCCAGACCGCCAAGGGCGAGTCAAAGTAGCGGCAATCATCCTCCTGGCGGAATTTTTCCGGCAGAAAGACACTCGCCTCTGGCAGCTCGACAGCTAATTGGCGTGCCAGTTGTGCCCCCCCGGAAGTAATAGCGACGATGGCGAGTTGCATAGGATCCTTTGGCCGGTTATTGGTTACACCTTACGATAGCCATGGGCAAACTCCGGATCGTACAGCTTCGATTTTTCCGGCACACCTTTGCTGCGCGCATTAAGTACTTCGCCAACCAGAATCAGGGCCTGGCGTTTAATTCCGGCCTGCGCGACCTTGGCTGCTATATCGGCCAGAGTTCCTTCGACGGTGCGTTCATCCGGCCAACTGGCACGGCTGACCACGGCTACCGGGGTCTGCGGGGTAAACACGCCACCGGCCAGCAGTTCAGCGACCAGTTTCTCCATCATCCCGACCGACAGGTAAAGAGCCAGGGTTCCCCCATTGGCGGCCAGCCGCTGCAATTGTTCCTTTTCCGGCACCGGGGTACGACCGGCTAAGCGGGTCAGGGTCAAGGTCTGGGAAACGCCCGGCAGGGTCAGCTCCTGCTTGAGACTGGCGGCTGCAGCAAAGGTAGCGGTCACCCCGGGGATCACGGCATAGTCGATCGTTGCGGCATCCAAGGCTTCCATCTGCTCCTGAATAGCGCCATAAAGAGCCGGATCGCCGGTGTGCAGGCGCACCACCCGCTTCTTTGCCCGGCAGCCGGCAATCAGGATTGCTAAAACCTGATCGAGGTTCAGCGGCGCGCTGTCGTGGATTTCGCAACCAGCCGGGCACTCGTCGAGCAGAGCGGGGTTAACCAGCGAACCGGCATAAACAACGACCTCGGCTTGTTGCAGGGCCTTGAGGCCTTTAACGGTGATCAGTTCCGGATCGCCGGGACCGGCACCGACGAACAGCACCTGGCCTGAAAAAGAATCCATCTCCATTAGCGTTTCCTACCAATCATGTCTCTACCGTCAACCCTTCTCCCTCAGGGAGAGGGAAAATGCCCCACAATCATTCTTTCACTGCAGTCAAAATATAGACCGGATTATAGGCCTCGAACATCTTGTAATCGGAGAGCGGCCGGGTGCGGGCAATATTGACGGTGACCACCTCGACGGCATAGCCGGCGTTGCCGAAATATTCGTTAGCCGCAGTCAAAGTATCCAGGGTGATGGCATTCAGCACAATCCGCCCGCCGGTCGCCAGCCGCCGGTCGACGGTATCGAGAATTTCCCAGAGCCTGCCGCCACTACCGCCGATAAAAACCCGGTCGGGATCGGGCAGCCCCTCCAGGCAGTCGGGGGCTATCCCTTCAATCAGCGAGACGTTGCGGGTATTGAACTTGCGCAAATTCTCCTTGATGAACTGGCGGCACTCCTCGTTGCGTTCGATGGCAAAAATCCGCCCGTTCGGCAACAGATGATCTGCTTCGACACAGATCGAGCCGGACCCGGCACCGACATCCCAGAGGCACATATCGTGGCGTAATTTCAGTTTGGCCAGAGTCACCACCCGCACCTCTTCTTTGGTGATCAGCTTCTTAACCGTGACGAACTCATCATCGGGGATACCAAGGGTCGGGATGTACTCTTGTGCGTCGTCCTCGTATTCCTTGATCAGCAACAGCACATTGAGTGCCGCAGCATCCAGCTCGAGCAGCCCCTTAACGTCGGTAACCCGGATCCGCTCCTCGTCAGTCCCGAGATTCTCACAGAGATAGGCCTTGTAGCCGCCACGCCGGCGACCCAGCAGCTCGCGGGCGATCGCCGCCGGATTGTTCAGATCATCAGTCAATACCGCCGCTTTATCGTTGGCGACGATCCGGTCGACGGCATCTTTCAACTCGCGGCCATGAGCGGAAACGAACACCGCATCATCCCAGGGTTCACGAATCTTGGCGAAGGCGTACTGCACCGAGGTGACATTCGGCAGAAACTCAATCAGCTCTTCCGGCAGATTGCGCAGCAGATAGCGACCGATGCCGAAAAACAGCGGATCACCGGAGGCCAGCACCACCGCCCGACAATCGCATTCCTGCAGCCGGGCAACCACCTCGGCCAGGTTTTTGCCGATCGCCAGCTTTTCCCCCTTGAAATTGGGGAAAAGCGCCAGCAGCCGATCAGCGCCAAGCAGCAGCTCAGCCTGCTCGATCAACTCCAGCGCCTGCGGAGTGAACCCTTCCTGACCGGCGATTCCGGCACCTATGACATGGATCGATTTCATTTTCGGCTCCCTTGGGGGATGAACTAATCTTGAAATGATCTCAACCCCCGCAAGGGGCAAGAAACAATTCAGTGAAAAACCCTTACAACCTGGCCTTGGTAATCGACCAGCAGAATCGACAACTCGCTGCCCGGAATCTGCTTTTGGCAAAGGCTCAGGGCTTCGCGGGCAACCCGCTCAACCAGTGGCGAGTCTGCGCCAAAAGTCTCGAACACCTGGCGAGCGGTATTGGCCAACTCTAGCTTTTGACAATCGGCAGCGTCAAGGTCGATCTCTTGCGCCCAGGCCAGCAGGCGACCCAGATCGAGTTGTGAATGACGCACGTGGGTTTGCGGATGACCGCAGGCGATCTTTACCAGCTTGGCAAACTGGGCTGACAAGGCAACCGCAGGGATTCCCTTGCGATGGCAGGCTTCCAGGGTATAGCCGATATGGTCCCCCATCATCACGAAGCCTTCTTCCGGCAAGGCAAAGTGTTGCTGGGCGCCGGCTTCGCTGGTGCGCCCGGTTGACAACACCACCGGCCTACTCCCGGCAGCCAGCGCGACATCAAGAGCCACCTCCAGGGTATCGGTCCAGGCCTTGTGCGAAATCGGCCGCACCACCCCGGTGGTGCCGAGCAATGACAAACCACCGAGAATACCAAGCCGGGCATTGAGGGTCTTTTCCGCCCGCACTGCGCCATCGGGAATCGACAGGGTGAGCTGTAAGCCGGTTTCGACCGGGAAGACCTCGGCCAGCGCGTGCTCAATCATCTGTCGGGGGATCGGATTGATCGCCGGTTGTCCGACCGGAACCGCCAACCCCGGCTTGGTCACCCGGCCGATTCCGGTTCCGGCAAGGATCTCCAGGCCCCGCCCAGCGGTCCGGCGCACCTCGGCATGCAGTTCGATCCCGTGAGTGATATCTGGGTCGTCCCCGGCATCCTTGATCACGTAACAGCTGGCGAGGTCTCCGGTCAGCCTCGGTTGTTGCAACTTGAACTCAGCAGCGTACCCGGCCGGAAGATCGATTTGTACCCGATCAATTGGTCCGCCATCGCGTAGCAGCAGCGCCGCGCCCTTGCTTGCGGCGGCAGCACAGGCGCCAGTCGTAAAGCCGCTGCGCAGTTGGCGCTTGGCCATCAAGCTTCGGCCTGAATCATCAGCGCATTAAGGATCGCCGCGGCGATCGCCGAGCCGCCTTTGCGCCCCTTGATAGCGACATAGGGCAGATCGGTCGCCAGCAATGCATCTTTCGATTCCGCCGCACCGACAAAGCCGACCGGCACACCGACGATGAGCTGCGGTTGCGCCTTGCCAGCCTCAACCAGGCGCAACAGTTCGAACAGCGCAGTCGGGGCGTTGCCGATCAGGAAGATCGAACAGCCTTCGGCCACCCCCTTGCGCAGAGCAAAGGTCGAGCGGGTCAAACCGGCCGCTTTGGCTTCGGCAGCCACTTGCGGATCAGCAACATGGCAGGCGATGCTGCCGCCTAATTTCGCCAAGCGGGTCTTGTTAACCCCGGAGAGCACCATATTGGTGTCGCAGAGCACTTTTGCCCCGCCGCGCAGGGCAGCAAGGGCGCGATCGATCACCCCGGGCGCAAAGCAGGTGGTTTTCACCAGCTCAAAATCGGCGGTAGTATGAATCACCCGGCGCACCAGCGGCCACTGCTGGACATCAAAATGATGCGGCCCAACCTCGTTGTCAATGATACGGAAACTTTCGGTTTCGATCGCTTCAGGCTTTAAAATTGTTGGACCTTCGGACATCACATATCCTCTAAAAGCTTTTCACCGCAGAGATCGCGGAGTGCGCTGAGAAAAATCATTTTTTATGGTCTTCTCAGCGGCCTCTGCGAACTCTGCGGTAAAATGAATTAGATCTTATCCCCGCACAAATCCCGTTTGAACAGTTCCCCCGCCCCGCGCGAGGCGCAGAAATCACCGCACATGGTGCAGGTATCCTCATCCTCAGGCACCCGGCTGGCGCGGATCGCTGCCGCATCCTCGGGGAACAGTGCCAGCTCGAATTGTTTCTGCCAATTCAGATCGCGCCGCGCCTTGCTCATCTGCTTATCCCGTTCGCGACCCTTTTCCGGGTATTTGTTCATATCGCCAACATAGGCCGCGACCTTGGCCGCCTTGACGCCGTCAATCACATCCTGCTCGTTCGGCAGCGCCAGGTGCTCAGCCGGAGTAATATAACAGATCAGGTCGGCGCCGAAGCGGCTCGACTGGGCAGAGCCGATTGCCGCGGTGATGTGATCATAGCCAGGAGCAACATCGGAAGAAATGGGTCCTAGCATATAATAGGGGGCGTCACCGCTCATCCGTTTCTGTAGCTTGACGTTGGTCTCGATCTCATCAAGGGGCATATGCCCCGGCCCTTCGACCAGCATTTGGCACCCCATCTCGCGACCAAGCTCGGCCAGTTCGCAGTTGATCAGCAGCTCCTGAACCATCGCTCGGTCATGGGAATCGTGGATCGACCCAGCGCGCAGGCCGTTGCCAAGCGACAGCACGGTATCGTATTTCTTGAGGATTTCAATCACCCGATCGAATTTTTCGTAGAGGGGATTCTCGCGGCCATTGGCCATCATCCAGGCAACCATCGAGACCCCGCCCTTGCTGACCAGCCCACCGTAACGGTAGCCCTGCTTGCGCAGCCGCTCGATAGTGTAGAGGTTGATGCCGCAATGCACCGCCATAAACGCCATACCGTCGGCACACTGCTGCTCGATGATATCGAACAGCAGCTCCTCATCCAGCTTGTTCGGATCACCATACTTGCGGGCCGCCTCGCAGAATGCCTGATAGAGCGGCACGTTGCCGACCGGCAGATCGACAGCGGCAATCACTTCGCGACGAACCCGATCGAGATCGCCACCGACCGAAAGTTCCATCAGGGTATCGGCACCCGCTTTCTCCGCCGCCTTGGCTTTACGTATTTCGGCAGCGTAATCAACGATATCGGAGCTGGTGCCGATCGAGGCGTTGACCTTGGTCGCCAATCCCTTGCCAATGCCGACCGCCATCGGCTGGCGCTCATGGTTCCAAGGGATAACGATGGTGCCGAGGGCGACCTGTTCGCGAACGTATTCGGCAGCAATATTTTCCCGCTCGGCGACCGCGGTCATTTGTGGAGTAACAGCGCCCTCGCGGGCAAATTCGATCTGAGTTTTCACAGTAACTTCCTCCTGATTAAAATCTTTTTTTACCGCAGAGGACGCAGAGATCGCTGAGCTTTTCAGGTCTTCTCTCTGCGCCCTCCGCGTTCTCTGCGGTTATGTTTTTTGGGCCTGCAAACAAAAGTTCACAAAATTTTCCGCCACTTGCGGATTGCTACCGAAATGCAGGTGGATGTAAGAGCCGAGAACATTTTTGCAGCGGTAACCTTCGGTCGTCAGTTGCTCCCCGCCACGGCGGCCAAGCTGGTAACAACGCTCCAGCGTCGCCGGCATCTCGACATCTGAATAGTGAAACTCATGCCCCCGCACACTGGTTCCGGCTGGCCCGAGCAGGCTGTCCGCGGTAAGTTCCACCTGCCGATAGCCAAGCGCCCGACGGCGGGGCAGCATCCTGGCCTGGGCCGGGAAGAGGCCGCACATCGACCAGCTGTCGATCGCCCGGCAGAGGTACATGAAGCCCCCGCACTCCGCGTAGATCGGCAGCCCGGCTTCAGCCCGCTCCAGGATTTGTTGGCGCAACCCCACATTTTGCGCCAATTGCCTGGCGTGCAACTCGGGATAGCCGCCGCCGAGATAAAGGCCGGCCAGATTATCCGGTAGCCGCCTGTCGCTCAGCGGGGAAAACTCAACCAGCTGGGCGCCGGCCTGTTCCAGCAGCACCAAATTTTGTGGATAATAAAAACAAAATGCCTGGTCGCGGGCGATGCCGATACGCAGTTTTTTTTCCACCGGCCTGACCACAGGGGCGTTTTCAGCAGCAACCCTGCTACTCGCCAACTGTAGCAGCGCTTCAAGCTGCAGATGCTGTTCCACCCAATCGGCCAGTTTATCCGCGTGATCGCCCTGCAGATCCTCGGCAGTGACCAGGCCGAGGTGGCGTTCCGGAAGGCTGATATCCTCCTGCCGCGGTAACCAGCCGAGCAGAGGGGGAAGACCGGCCACCGAAGCCAGCGCCTCCTGCAGCATCTCAGCATGCCGCTCACTACCAACCCGATTGGCGATCACCCCGGCGAGCTGTAGCTGCGGATCGAATTCGGCAAAGCCTTTGACTACTGCGGCAAAACTGCGGGCCTGGGCGCGCGCATCGACCACCAGCAGGACCGGCAGACCGAGCCATTTGGCAATCTGGGCACTGCTGCCCTCCTCGCTGCCACCGCTGACGCCGTCGAACAGCCCCATCACCCCTTCAACCAGGGCCAGTTTTGCCCCGAGGCTGCCAGCGGCAAAGGTCTGTCGCAGTTGCGCTTCGCTGCAGAACCAGCTGTCAAGATTATGCGAAGGCCGCCCGCAGACGGCGGCATGATGGCCGGGGTCGATATAGTCTGGGCCGATTTTAAACGGCGCAACCTGCTGTCCACGCCTGACCAGCGCGGCCATCAGGCCGAGGGTTAAGCTGGTCTTACCGCTGCCGCTGGCGGGTGCGGCAATCATTAATCCGGGAATATTAACTGCTATGCTCATATTGTGCCGTTGAGATGGCTAAGCAAAAATTGCGTCCAGCAAGGCGGAGTGAGTTTTCAGGGGCGAAGGCATACATGAGTATGTCAAGGTCCTGAAAAATTACTGCAACGCAGCTGGGCGGACTTTTTGCGACGCCATCAGCCGTTAAGCTTTTTCACCACGGCGATGCCGTCGGGGTAGTAATCGATAATGCTGTGGCAGCCGTAATCCTGCTCAATGTGGAACAACCGTTCCAGCGGCGCGCCGATGGCGTCAAGCAGAATGACCCGGTTGACCCCGCCATGGCCGACCACCACCAGCTCACCGCCCGGGTGGGCAGCGATAATTTTTTTCATCGCCGGCAGCACCCGCTGGGCCAGCTGCAGCAGGGTTTCACCACCGGGGGGCGCAACATTAACAACATCATCCAGTCGCGCCTGCCAGAGCTCGGGGTCCTGCTGCTGCAGTTGCTGCCAGGTCTGTCCTTCCCAGGTGCCGATGTGCAGTTCCCGCAACTGCTTCTGGCAAACCGGCTCGACCTGTTGTCGCAGGGCGATCTGCTCAGCGGCGGTGCGGCAGCGGCTGAGGTCGCTGGAATAGATGGCGGTCAGTTCGAGGGACTGAAAACGCTCGCCAAAAGCAGTGGACTGCTGCTCCCCGAGCTGGGTCAGAGCCACATCTGCCTGACCGTTGTAGCGTTTTTGGGCAAAGCCTTCAACCTGGCCATGCCGCAACAGATGAAGGCGGGTGGGCTTTTGCATACAATCCTCTAGATAAGAACAAGAATCACCAGCAGACTCAGTACTTCGGTTATTTCGGTGGAGGCTCCCAGGACATCACCGGTGACACCGCCGAGCCTGCGTTCAAAATAATGCCGCAACAGAGCCGCAAGCAACAATAGCAGGCCAATGAAGATCAGACCTTTAAAGGTGAACAGCACAAGCGCTGCCAGCAGTAGGGTCAGGCTGGCACGCAGCAGTTCCGGCTGGCCAACATTATCGACGAAGGCAGCACCGGTGCCACCTTCGGAGCGGATATAACTGGAGCAGCTGGCGAGAAACACCTGGCACCAGCGCCCGGCCGCCGGCATCAGCAGCAGCGCGGCATTCTTGTGCACCAACGGCAGATGATAGAGAGATAAAAATTTCAGCAGTAGGACCATGACCAGTCCAACCGCCCCGATGGCGCCGACCCGGCTGTCCTTCATGATCCGTAAAGAGCCTTCGCGGTCACGGCTCCCGGCCAAACCATCAAGCAGATCGGCGACGCCGTCAAGGTGCAAAGCACCGGTCGCCAGGATCAGCAGCAGCATCAGCAAACAATCGACCACCGCGCGCGGCAACAGCGGAGTCAGCAGCCAGTTACAGACCACCAACAGCAGCCCCAGGGTCAAACCGACCGCCGGAAACAACCCCATGCTGCGGCCGAGCCGCTCGGCGGTAAAGTCGAGCTTACTCCCAAGCGGAAAAACCGTCAAAAAGGCCCCTGCCAGACGGAACAGCGCCCAGTTTTCTTTCACTGATCGGAACCTTCCGAGACCCCGGCCTCAGCAAAGGTCAGCACTTCACGCAGCACCCGCAGCGCCCCCTCGATAATCGTCATCGCCAGCGCTCCGCCGGTGCCTTCGCCGAGCCGCAGATCAAGGTCGAGCATCGGCTGTTGACCGATTCGGGCCAACATATGCCGATGGCCAATTTCTACCGACTGATGGGCAGCAAAAATATAATCGCGGACATGCGGATGTAGTTCGCAGGCGACCAGCGCCCCAGCAGTTGAAATAAAACCGTCGACCACCACCGGAATCCGTTCTGCAGCGCAACCGAGCACCAGCCCGGCAATCCCGCCGATCTCGAAACCACCGACCTTAGCCAGCACATCGAGCGGGTCTTTCGGATCGGGCTGGTTCACCTCCAAGCCTTGGCTGATCACCTTGATTTTCCGGACCAGAGCTTGGTCGTCGATGCCTGTGCCACGGTGGGTTACCTGCACCGGCAGCAGCTTACAAATGGCAGCAACAATCGCCGCTGAGGGCGTGGTGTTGGCGATCCCCATGTCGCCACTACCGACCAGATCGACCCCATCGGACTTGGCGCGGGCAGCCATCTCGACTCCGGCCGCCAGAGATTGCAGCGCCTGTTCGCGACTCATGGCCGGCCCCTGGGTGAAATTCGCCGTCCCTTTGGCGACTTTGCGTTTGATCAGGCCAGGCAGATCGTCAAATTCGGTGACCACCCCCATATCGATGACCTGCACATCGGCGCCGGCATGCCTGGCCAGGGCATTGATCGAAGCACCACCGTCAACAAAATTGTAAACCATCTGCGGGGTCACTTCCTGCGGGAAGGCACTGACCCCCTCGGCGGCCACACCGTGATCTCCGGCGAAGGTGTAAATCCGCTTGTCACGAATCTCTTCGCGGCCGGTGATAGCCACGTACCGCCGGGCAAACTCTTCGAGCCGCCCCAGCGAGCCGACCGGCTTAGCCTGACGGTCGATACGCGCCTGAATTTCCGCCAGCCTTTCCTCGGCAATCGGTTGGATGCGCTCGAGGACGGCTTGCAGGTCGAAATCGGACATTTTATATTCTCCCCCACGTCGGGGCGCCATACATGGCGCCCGCATTGTCCAATAGGGGCGAGACATGTCTCGCCCCTACAACAAAATTTATTTCAATTTGACCGGCAAACCCGAAACCACCAACCAGGCCTCATCAGCCGCCGCGGCCAGCCGCTGGTTGACAATGCCCGCCAGGTCACGAAAGCGACGCGCCAGCCGGTTTTCCGGTACGATCCCGCTGCCCAGCTCGTTAGAAACCAGGTAGAGCGGTTCCTCTAGCTGCCAGGCTAGTTCAATCAACCGGTCAACCTCCGCCAGCACCGGGCCCTGCTTTTCTTCAAAGTGAAAATACAGATTTGTCAACCAGAGCGTGACGCAATCGAGCATCAGGGCACCATGCCCGGCCGCGCTGGTTTCCAGGCGTTCAGCCAGCCAGAGTGGCTCTTCCAGCAGTTGCCAACGCTCACCACGCGCTTGCTGATGGCCTTCAACCCGCTCGGCCATTTCATCATCCTCGACCCGAGCCGGAGCTATATAGAGCAGCTTCCCGGCATGTTTTTCCACCAGTTGCTGGGCATAACTGCTTTTCCCGGAGCGGGCTCCCCCTGTGACATAGATCATCCCTGCCATCGCATCCTCCGCACGGCTGTCCTGCTACTAATATTCAATCCCCGGACGAGCGGCCAGGCCCTGGGAAAACGGGTGGCGCACCGCCTCCATCACCGTTACCAGATCGGCCAGCTCGAGGACTTCAGCCGGGGCATTGCGGCCGGTTAAAACCAACTCAGTGTGTTCTGGACGCTGTTGCAAAAGCTCCAAGCCTTGTTCAAGCGGCAGATAGCCCTTGTTCAGTACCGGGTTGAATTCATCCAGCACGACCAGATCATAAAATCCCCCCAGGATCATTGGCCGCACCTGGTCAAAGGCCTGACTGACATTCTGCCGCAACTGCTCCGGCTGCTTGCGAGCATCTATTCCACCAAGGCCGGCGGTAATAACATCCAAACCGGCCAGCTTTTCTAGGATCCGCAATTCACTGCTTTGGGGTTGCTCTGGCTTAAGAAAACGAACCAGCAGCACCTTACAGCCTTGCCCCAGGGCACGGATAATCAAACCGGTAGCGGCGGTAGTTTTACCTTTGCCGGGACCGGTATAAACCTGAACAATCGCCTGCTCCATCAAGCTCTCCAAAAACAAAAACCCCGCTACCTAAATAAAGGGGCACCGGGGTCACTGCATCGACTCCGGCTCCTCTCCCACGTAAGAGCAACGGTCTTTATCCGGGCAGGTCTCCTGGCTTATGGATCAACTTACTGGTCAGCCCTTCCCGGATCATAAGAACCAGTGGGTTGCTGACGGTCATCACCATTTACAGTTGCGGGGCAGCGAGGGATTTACACCCTCTTCCCTATTCTCCCATCTATTTGTAACTACAACGACGGGCACCCGGACAGGTGGTTTTCAATTGTGTTCTGCGGTTTTAACAGAGCCCGGAAAAAAAAGCAATCTTGCCAAAACCGGTCGGAATCGGTGGATAAAATGGCTGAAATAGTTACCGCTCCAGGTCCTCGGCCTCCAGGGCATCCTCAATCCGCTCCCAGATCTCATCCTTCCCTTCGCGGGTATGGGCAGAGAACAGACTGAAAGCCTCCTTGGGCAGACCGGTCGCCTCGGCAATCTGCGTGACATGCTTGTCCCGCTGACTGCGATTGAGCTTATCGATCTTGGTGATGACCGGAATCGTCGGCACCCCAAACTCCTCAAGCCAGTCAAGCAGTTGAATATCCTCTTCGCGGGGAAGCCGTCGGATATCGAGGATAAACACCACCCCCTTGAGGCTTTCTCGGACCTCCAGGTAGGTCCGCATCATCGGCCCCCAGGCCTTTTTCACCGCCAGCGGCACCTTGGCGAAGCCGTAGCCGGGCAAATCGACCAGGGAAAAGCTTTGATTGATATTGAAAAAATTGAGCAACTGAGTACGCCCGGGGGTTGACGAGGTTCGCACCAGGTTGCGCCGGTTCACCAGCACATTAATCAGCGAACTCTTGCCAACGTTACTGCGGCCGACAAACGCGATTTCGGCCAGTTCTGGCGGCGGATAGTTGCCTGGCTTGGTGGCACTTTTGATGAAATCGGCGGAGGATATTTTCATATCTGAAGTCCTGTCAACGACGTAAAAGGAAAAAGAAAAATCGAGCATAGCCCAGCCATCGACCCCTGTACACTGTCGACAGTGTACAGTGTTCAAGCTGAGAAAGTTTTACAAATTGGTGATTTTGGATGATCTTCTGCCGTTTTTTCTGCTAATATACAATTTCAAGTTCCCCCGGATCAGCCTGAACAAAGTTGCCGGTTCCATGTCGGCCATTTTCATTTTGGAGGATAATAATGATTAGTCAAAAACTTGTCGATGCCTTAAATGACCAGATCGCGTTCGAAATCCACTCGGCATTGATCTATAAAGCGATGCAGGCATATTTTGAAGCCGAGGATTTCCCCGGCATGGCCAACTGGATGAACGTCCAATTCCAGGAGGAGATGTCCCATGGCGAAAAAATGTTTAATTTCGTCTGCGAAGCTGGTGGTCGGGCCAGAATGTTGGCGATGACAGAGCCGCAAAACGAATACAGTTCACCACTGAACGCATTTGAAACCGCCCTGGCCCATGAACAGATCGTCACCTCGCGGATCAACGCTCTGATGGAACTCGCCCAGGCGGAAAAAAATCACGCCGCACAGATTTTCCTGCAGTGGTTTGTCACCGAGCAGGTCGAAGAAGAAGCCAGCGCTGGACTGATTATCAAAAAACTGAAAATGATCGAAGGCGATGGCCGCGGCCTGCTGATGATCGATCAGGAACTTGCGCAACGGGTCTTCACCCCGATTGCGACCAACTGAAATTCTTTTTAATAACGAGAGACAAGGAGAAGACGACCAATGTTCAGCGATATCGATGTAAAAAATGCTCTGATCCGTTCGGTTCAGACTGAAAAAAATGCCATGAACTTCTATCAGATTGCCGCAGCACAGATGAAAGACGCCGATGCGGTCAAAACCTTCGAACTGTTGGCGCGCGAAGAGCGTGATCACGCCAAACACTTCTTCGACAAGTTCCAGGATGTCGACGGCAACGACCTGCCGCCCTTCGATGAGTTCATCAACGAAGCACCCGACCAGGAGGGTGAGTGGCTCTCCGACCTGGACAAGGCCCTGCTGGCCAACTTCAGCGACCGTAAGGCGATGGAACTGGCGATGGAAAAAGAGAAACGCCTGGAAGAAAGTCTGCGGGAAATGGCCGCCAAGATTGAAGATCCGGCCGTCCGCGCTATTTTTGAAGAAAATGCCAAGTCGACCCACAATCACTATGTGATCATCGAGTCCGAGTACGCACGCCTGATGGGTATGCCACACGAAACCGACATTGATACTTTCGTTCGCGAATAGTCGTCCCAGACAGATTTAATTGAAAAGGCCTCGCAGCGTGCTGCGGGGCCTTTCCTGTTCATAACGCACAAATGCCGTAGGGGCAGGTTTAAATTTGCCCGCGGCCGGCATCCCCCTAGCCACTGAAGCCAAACACCTCAGGAAACACCACCAGCACCCCCAAGACCAACACCTGCAGAATAATAAACGGCAACACCCCGTAGTAGATATCAGTGGTGGCCACTTCCGGTGGCGCTACGCCTTTCAGGTAAAACAGACTGAATCCAAAGGGCGGCGTCAGAAACGAGGTCTGCAGGTTCATCGCCACCAGGATCGCATACCAGATCGGATCGATCCCCAGGCTGGCGGCGATCGGCGCCAGGATCGGCACGACGATATAGGAAATTTCAACGAAGTCGATGAAGAAACCGAGCACCATGATCACCAGCATCGACAGGATCAGAAACCCCCACTTCTCGCCCGGCAGCCCCAGCATGAAGTCTTCAACCAGCCAGTCACCACCGGTGTAGGTGAAGACCATGGAAAATGCGGTGGCCCCAACCAGGATGGCAAAAACCATCGAAGTAATCTTGACCGTCTCCAGGGAACTGTCCCAAAGCATCTTCAGGTTTAGCTGGCGATACAAGGCCGCCAGAACAATCGCACCGACCCCACCGACGGCCGAAGATTCGGTCGGCGTCGCCACCCCGGCGAGGATCGAGCCGAGCACCAGGATGATCAGCACCAGCGGTGGGATAATCGCCTTCAGGGCATGAAACACCTGCTGCGGTTTCGAGCCGGTCGCCTCGGCCAGACGAATCGGTGGGGCCAGATCCTTGTTGAAAAAGGTCAGAACGGCGATATAGATAACGTAGATCAGCACCAGCGACAGACCGGGCCAGAAGGCGGCTTTGAACAGATCGCCGACCGGCTCCTGAAAGACATCGCCGAGAATAATCAAAATAATCGACGGCGGAATGATCTGCCCCAGGGTGCCAGCGGCGCAAATCGCCCCGGTGGCGAGCTTCTTGTTGTAATTGTACTTGAGCATCACCGGTAGGGAGATGACCCCCATAGCGACCACGCTGGCGCCGACCACGCCGGTAGAAGCGGCCAGCAGAGCCCCGACCAGCACCGTCGAGATGGCAATTCCGCCGCGAATCTCACCGAACAAAAAGCCCATTGATTCGAGCAGCCGTTCGGCCAGCCGCGACTTTTGCAGCACAATCCCCATGAAAATAAACAGAGGAATCGCCATCAGAATGGTGTTGTTCATGATCGACCAGATGCGGTGCGGCATCATGGCAAAGATGCTGGTCCCTTCGGCAAATAAGCCGAAGATGACCGCGACCCCTCCAAAGGTGAAAGCAACCGGAAACCCCAGCAACAACAACACCAGGGCCGCGGCAAACATGACCAGACCAATCATAAGGGAAAGCGTCCTTCAGGGGGAAAAAACCGCTGGGGGATATTGCAGCCAGAATCAGAGCACATCATCTTCAATATGATGCACGGGAGGGGCTTCCTGGCCGAAAAAGATCCGCAGGTTGCGCACCACAAAACCAGCTGCTGAAATCGTCAGAAACACAAAAGAGGCCGGAATGACAGCCTTGATCAAATACCTGTGGGTCAAGCCACCTGGGTCACCGCTGATTTCCTGCATTTCATAAGCTTCATTGACGAACCAGGTCGAGCCGTTGATGATCAGCACGGCCAGCGGAATCAAAAAAATGAATGCCCCGGCGATGTTGACGATTGCCTGCCACTTTGGGCTGAAGCGATCATAGAGCACGTCGACGCGCACATGGCCGTCCTCTTTCAGGGCATAGGAAATACCGAACAGGAACACCACTGAGAAGGTATGCCACTCAAGCTCCTGCAGGGCGATCGACCCGGAGCGGAAGAAATAGCGCATGATGGCATCATAGAAAACGTTAACCAGTAGGACTAGCAACAGCACTGCGGCAAGCCAGCCAGTGAGATCGGAGAAGCGATCGGTTATTCGTTCAATTTTTTCCAGCATACGGCTCCCAGCTTGGCATCACAAAAGGCTCCCGACCTACGCCGGGAGCCTTCTTGTCTGAGACATCAATCGAGATTGTCTTTCAGATAAGCATAATCAGAGATTTCCGTCCATCGCCGCGCCTTTTTCATATAGGCCTTCTGCGCTTCATAAATCTCCTTAAAGGTCGCGTCCTTGGCCGCTGTCTCAGCCAGCAACTTGGCATTTTCCGCCTTCATTGCGGCAATCACCTGCGGCGGGAAGGTGCGGATCTTTATGTCCGGGTACTCCTGGGAGATTTTTGCCCAGTTTTCCGCGCTGTCGTTATAGGAGCGGGCATACATATCGTAAGCGGCAAACTTCATGGCGATTTCCACGATCTTCTGCAGGTGCGGTGGCAGAGCATCCATTTTCTTTTGGTTGACCAGAAACTGCAGTTCGGTGGCCGGCTCATGCCAACCGGTATAGTAGTAAGGCGCAATCTTGTGGAAGCCCATGTTCAGATCGAGGGATGGGCCGACCCATTCGAGGGCATCGATGGTGCCACGATCGAGGGCGGTGTACAGTTCGCCAGCCGGGATATTGGTCACCACCACCCCGAGCTTGGAGAGGACCTCGCCGGCAAATCCGGGAATCCGCATCTTCAGCCCTTTAAGGTCAGCGAGACTGTTGATTTCTTTTTGAAACCAGCCGCCCATCTGGTTGCTGGTGTTGCCGCCGGGAAAAGAATAGACACCGTGCTTGTCATAGATCTTTTTCATCAGCTCCATGCCGCCGCCATAGTAGAACCAGGCGTACTGCTCCGGGGCGATCATGCCGAACGGCATGGTGGTGAAAAACAGGGTATTTATATCCTTCCCTTTCCAGTAATAGGACGCTGAGTGACCCATTTCATACTGGCCGGCCTTAACCATATCAAGCACCCCAAAGGGGGCTTTGTGTTTGTTTTTCGAGTCGATCCGGATCTCCATTTCGCCGTTCGACATCACTTTGACCATTTCAGCCATGTTGGTGACAGCGTCACCGAAAATCGGGAAGTTGGTCGGCCAGGTCATGGCTAGCTTCCAGCGATACTTGGGCGCCGCTTCAGCCGAGGTGACGGCTCCGACCATAATCAGACAGCAGCCTAACACTAGAGCCATCAGCACATAGGTGGGTCTTGTCAATGTACGCATGTTTCCTCCTCTGAATTGTGTCAAATGAACAAGCCCGGTTGTTCCGGGCGGCCTGAAAACAAAGTTACAGAGTCAGTTCAAAGCGTTACAGCAAGATAATCATCCCGCACCAAGATCATAAAGTCAACAAAGGGGCAGCAAAGTTGAGTAGAAAACTCAAGGATGGGAGTGGAGCAGAGGAGGGAATTCAGTCTTTGCCGAGCACCATTTCAACCACGATGGTGGCACCACCACCGGGGGTCTCTTTAAGCCAGGCGCTGCCATTGTAGAGTCGGGCAATCTTCGCCACCGTCGCCAGACCGATTCCGGTGCCGCTTCGGCCTGATCCGCTGCTGCCGCGCTTGAATGGCTCGAAGATCTCTTCCCGTTCGTCGGCAGGCACTCCTGGCCCATGATCGATCACCCGGAATTGAATCCGGTCGGACAATTGGTTGCCTTCGATCTCGATATGGGGATCATGTTCGGCGGCATAGTAAAGCGCATTGGCCAGCAGATTGCGGAACAGATCAGCGAGCAAAGGTTCGGGAACCAGAACTTTGGGTAGGCTGCCAATTTTCACCTGCGCTTGACATTTGAGTATTTTGTCAGCCAATTCAACTTTAATATCTTCCACCAGTTGCTGGGTATTAACCGGCTTCTCAGGGCCTTTCAGCTGCCCGACCCGGGCCAGGGTCAGCAGATCTTCGAGCAGATCCTCCATCTTCCTGGCAGTGTTTTTTATCTCTGCCAGACAGTCCTGACCGATGCTGTCCAGCTGGTCAGCATAGCGATCTTCAAGCAGTTCAGCGTAACCGATCAGCGGCGTCAGGGGCGAACGCAGATCATGGGATACGGTTGAGACAAAGGCATCCAGTTCTCGGTTGGCCTGTTGCAAACGCCTTTCCGCCTCTTTTCGCTCGGTAATATCCCTGAAAACCCCGAGTTTGTGCGATGGCGACTCACTGATAGGATAGGGGGAATGGACGATTTCATAAGTTCGACCGGTTTTCTCCAGCTGCCGCTCCTGCTGAATCACCTCTCCAGCCAGCACTTCCGGTAGCGGGCAGCCATCGCAGGGGCGCTGATAACCATGAAAGGTCGAATAGCAAAGGTCACCAACGGCCTCGCCGCAAATCTCGCGCATAGCGCGATTGATAAAGGTAATCCGATAACCGGGATCACAGATATAAGCCGGATCGACCATGCCGTCGAGAACCGCGCGCAGACTGGCTTTCTCCAGCTGCAGTTCGCGGGTCTGTGCGGCCACGGCCTGGCGCAGTTCGCCCTCTTGCTGTTTCTGTTGGCTGACATCGACAAAGGCTTCAATGCCGCCGAGAACCTCGCCGGCCTTATCCCGCAGCAGATCAACATTTTTCGTCAGCTCGACCCGATGCCCGTCCTTGTGCCGAATAGTACAGGCCACCCCGATCACCGGCTTTTTTACCTGATTGTTAAATAGACCACAGGATTTTCCACAAGGCAGGCCATCAAGAAAGGAGCAATGCTGGCCGAGCGCTTCGGCCGCAGAATATCCGGTCAACCGTTCCGCTTCGGCATTCCAGTAGACCACCTTAAGGTCAGTGTCAACCAGGAACAGACCGGTGGGAATCGTCTGCAGCAGGGTTTCAAGAGGATATTCAGCCAGCAGGCTATGAATAGGCATGCGGCAACCTCATCGGTAATTTAATTACCCATAGGGGACAAGATATCCGCACTATACCAGCTGGCCGAAGAAATTGCCAAAACAATAGCCACTTAACAAACTACCCGAGATCTCGAAAATCGCCATTAGTTTCCGCCGGAGCTCGGGCGACCACCGCAACCTTCACTTCGCCAGCGCCGGCAGCCAGCAACGCCTGGGCAGATTCACGTACTGTCGTCCCAGTGGTCATAACGTCATCAACCAGCAGCACCCGGGTACCATCCAGTCCCGCTGTGACGTTAAATGCACCACGCAAATTTCGCTCACGCTCACGCGCAGACAATCCTTGTTGTGGGACCGAAGGGAGCTGTCGCAGCAACAGCTGATGACTGACCGGAAGTTTGCGGATGCGTCCCAACTCTCTTGCCAGCAGCAGTGCCTGATTGTAACTGCGTTGTTTTAAGCGCTGTTTGTGCATCGGCACCGGGACAATCAGCTGGCTCGACAGCGGCTCAGCCAAGGCCCTATCGAGTAGGCTTGCGAGTGGCCGGTCGAGACCGATGAGTTGATTGAATTTAAACTGCTGGATGGCCCGACGCAGGGTCTTTTGATAAAGTCCGGCGGCATAAACCTTGGCGTAAGGAGGGGCACTGCGGCAACACTGGGCACAAAGATGCGCGCTGCTATCGGCAGCGATAAACGGCAGTGCACAGCAGGGGCAATGGGCTGCCGGCAGGGGCGAAAAACCCTCGAGACAGCGGCAACAGAAGGGTTCGGACCAGCCGTGAGGAAAGCTGCGGGCGCAGAGCGGGCAGGCTGGCGGTAAAAGCAGATTGAGGAGTTGGCCGGCCCTCTGCAATAACTTTGGCGCCATCCCTCGTTCCTGGGTCTCAGTTCTTGAGGAGTGACCGCCCGGTCATTGCCGCAGGGACGGGCAGCTGCAGCAAGCCGAGGATGGTCGGAGCCAGATCGGCGAGAATCCCTTCCCGCAGCTGAATATTTTTGCGTTGTTGGTCGACAAACACCAATGGCACCGGATTACTGGTATGGGCGGTATGGGCGCCGCCGTCGGCAGCGGTCATCTGCTCACAGTTGCCATGGTCGGCGGTAATCAACAGGCTGCCACCGGCAGCCAGAACGGCATCGACGACCCGCTGCAGGCAGCTATCCACGGTTTCAACCGCTTCAATAGCAGCCGAGAGGATCCCGGTATGCCCGACCATATCGGGGTTGGCAAAGTTGAGGATAATCAGCTGATAGTCGCCGGAATCGACCCGTTTGACCACTTCGTCGGTGACCTCAAAGGCACTCATCGCCGGCTTCTGATCGTAGGTGGCAACATCCTGCGGCGAGGGGATCAAAACCCGGTCCTCTCCCTCCCAGGCATGCTCAACACCGCCATTGAAAAAGAAGGTGACATGGGCATACTTTTCGGTTTCAGCAATCCGCAACTGCCTGAGTCCAGCCTTTGAAACCACTTCGCCAAGAATATCCGGATAGGTTTCGGGAGGAAAGGCCGCCGGCAAGCCGAAGGTCTCGTCATATTGGGTCAGGCAGACGAAATCAACCAACTGTGGGATTTTATTACGGGTAAATCCGCTGAACTTGGTGTCGGTCAGGGCACGGGTCATTTCCCGAGCCCGATCAGCACGGAAGTTGAAAAAGATAACCGCATCACCGTCATCAATGCTGCCACCTTCTCCGACCACCTGCGGCTCGACAAATTCGTCGGTCTGCCCTGCGGAATAAGCTGCCTGAATCGCCTGCTGCGAACTCTTCGCTAGGGTCCCCAGCCCTTCGGTCAATGCCTGGTAAGCTTTTTCCACCCGCTCCCAGCGATTGTCACGGTCCATCGCCCAGTAGCGCCCGGTCACCGTAGCGACCCGTCCAAGCCCTATCTGCTGCAGCTGTTCTTCAAGTTGCTGCAGGTAGGCACCACCGCTGCTCGGCGGGGTATCCCGGCCATCCATAAAGGCGTGGACGCAGACATCCTGCACCCCATGCTGTTTGGCCATACGGATCAAAGCATATAGGTGGGTATTGTGCGAATGCACCCCGCCATCAGAAAGCAAACCGAGCAGATGTAACTTGCCACCGCTGGCGACCAAACGCTGGCAGGCACGCAGCAGCAGCTGATTTTCAAACAGGCTGCCATCTTCAATCGCCACGCTGATTCGGGTCAGATCCTGATAGACGACCCGCCCGGCACCGATATTCAGATGCCCGACTTCGGAGTTACCCATCTGTCCATCCGGTAAGCCGACATCTCGACCGGAGGCGCCCAGGCGGGAACTCGGCCAATCACGCCGCAAAGCATCCATGGTCGGCGTCTTCGCCTGACAGGCTGCATTATTATCGCAGCGCTCGCTGATCCCCCAGCCATCGAGGATGACCAGCGCAACCGGTCCCTGGTGCATAAAGTCTAAGCCTCTCGCTGCCCATGAGGAATCGCCTTGGGTCCCTCAACCAGCTTGGCATCCTGAATCTGCTTACGTTCCGGCAGAACCAGGGAATCCCAGGCTTTACATTCGGCACAGCTGCTCAGCCATTCTTCATGCCTGGCGCCACAGGCTTCACAGACAAAGCCGAGGCTTAATTGGCTGTCGATACTCAGCGCCCGCTGGTATTCAACCACCGCCTCGTCGACTTTCTGCCGCCGGCGATGCGCCTCGGCCAGCAACAGGTGCAGCTGCGGGAAGTCGATCCCGGCGCTCTCCAGGTCGGTCAGGTGCTGGAAGGCCTCGTCGACCATCTCCAGCCGCAAGCAGAGGCGGCTAAGGTAAAGTTTCAGCAGCAGGTCACTACTGTCCGCCTGCATCTGGCTGCGATAGTAAGAAAGCAGAGCTGCCGGGTCTTCGGCGCCGATGTAGAGATCTTCGAGACGAGAAAGGAAAATGCTTTTCTTCAGTGCTTTGTAGCCATCCTGGTAAACCTTGACGGCATCATTATCACGGCCCATCTTCCGGTAGGCATCGCCCAGGGTGACCCGGGCCGGGGTAAAGCTGGCGTCCTGCTTGATCAAATCCTTACAGACATCGACTGCCTGATCATATTCACCCTTTTCAACATCGAGGCGTGCCACTTCGTAACGCAATTGCCGCAGCTGATGTTTTTCCGCATCCGATTTGGGTCCCGAAGCTGACGATTTCACAATCCGTTTTTGCAGATCCTGGGCTTCCTGAATATCCCCCAACTCGATCTGTAGATCGCGCAGAGCGCGCATCGCCTTACGATTGTCGGCATCGTTCGCCAGCAGTTCTTTGTAAACCTGAATTGACTCTTCGCGCCGGCCGGCTTCTTTGTAAGTCGCCGCGAGTTTGAAGAGAATTTCCGAGCCATGCGGATCAAGCTTGCGCGCCTCCTGCAACAGGTCGATCCCCGCAGGCTGGTTGCCTTCCTGCAGTTCAACGCTGGCCAGGGCCAGATAACTGTCAACCCGCTTGGGGTCACGATCAAGCGCCTTTTTCAGCAGGGTCCGGGCCTTTTTCAGATCACCGGCGAGCAGCCGGCCGACACCGTTGCGATAGATGGTGCCGATCTCCTCGGCTTTTTTCACCTTGCGGCCACTCCGCCAGCTGCCGAAAGAGCTGAGGAAAGCACTGAGCATATGAACCCCGGTGCCGATCAACAGCCCGACCAGTACCGCACAGAACAGGGTAATAACAACCGGCAGGGTAAAACTCTGCTCGTTGGTAAAAAAGACCGTGATCTCCCCCGGATTGATTCCCCAGAAATAGAGGAACCCGGCAGCAAAAGCGATAAACACCAACATGAACAGAGCAATAAGGATCATGGTCTTCTCCAGGCAGGCCCGACATCAGCAGGCGTCAGGGGTTGCTATTCACCAAATTTTTCAACTTCAGATTTACAATCAACACAATACCTCGCAACGGGCGCAAAGGCCGTAAACATCCTGGTCCATCCGCTCAAGAGCGGCGTCGATATCCCGAACCCGGCCGCGTTGTGCCTCACTCAAATTCATCAGCACTTCCTGATTATAGCTGTTCGAAGACATATCGCCAATATCAGGTACACCATCTTTTCCCAAGGACTGGGCAGCGGCATAGGCCTTTTGAGATTCTTCCAGCACTTCTTCACGCATTGCCAACAGACGCTGGCGGGCTTCCTGTAATTGTTCTTCGTCCATCTGACTTTCAGCCTCCTACTGCGATGCAAAAATCGCTAACGATTGTGATAGGGTTCATTGCGCAAGATAGTATGGCTACGATAAAGCTGTTCCAGCAGAAACAACCGCGCCATCTGATGGGTAAAGGTCATCTTTGACAGGGAGAGTAACAGATCGGCGCGTTGCCGAACCGCTTGATCGAGACCGTAAGGTCCGCCGATCACCAGGCACCAGTCCTGTCCCCCATGCAGCATCTGTTCACCCAGCTTTTCCGCCAGCTCTTCCGAGCTGCAAAGCCGCCCCCGCTCATCCAGCACGATCAGGTAGGAACGTTCCGGAACCTTCTCCAGAATCCGCTCCCCTTCACGTTTGAGCAGACCGGGGATATCCCCTTTACGCCCCCCTTTTTCCTCTTTTAGTTCAATAAGGTCCAACGAATAGTTGCGTTGCAGGCGGCCCGCATAATCATCGGCCGCCTCTCGCTGCCAGGCGGCAGCCAACTTGCCGACGCAAACCAGTCGCAGCTTCACTCGGCCGAGGTCCGTTCCAGCGACACCTCCGGCGCTTCGCTCCATAGCCCTTCAAGGTCATAAAATTCACGCACCGGCTCCTGAAAAACATGCACCATGATTTCGCCGTAATCGAGCAGCACCCAGCGCCCCTGATCCATCCCCTCCACCGCCAGCGGCAGCAGCTGGTGTTGGTTCTTCAGCTCAAGCTTGATATTCTCGGCAATCGCCTGCACCTGGCGGTCGGAACGGCCAGAAACCAGCAACAGAAAATCTGTCAACGAAGAGAGTTCGGTGACTTGCAACAATTTCAGGTTAAAACCCTTTTTATCCAGGGCGTAATCAACAGCCAGCAGTGCTGAATCTTTCGCTTGCAAATTCTATCCTTTTTTTCGGCGGCAACAAATCAGTCCGGTGTTTTAGCCGCATTTTGGTAAAGCTGATGTCGCCTGATATAGTCAAGCACCGCTGCCGGAACCAGCGCTGTCACATCCTCACCCCGCTGCAAACGCTGGCGGATGTCTGTCGAGGAGACATCCCGGCAGGTATGCGTAACAGCGATCACCGAAAACCCACCAGCATGCGTCAGATTTTCGGCTTCGGCATAATAGCAGAAGCGATCTGCGATAGCAACCGGCAGCAACTGCTGCAAAGAGCCGGAAAAACCTGGCCTAGCGGCGACCACCAGGTGGGCCATTTCAAATAACCGGGGATAATCTTTCCAGGAGTCGATTTCAGCAAAAGAATCGAGCCCCATAATGAAAAAAAACTCTTCCTGCGGATACTCGACACGCAGTTGCTCAAGCGTTTCCACCGAGTAGCTGATACCGCCGCGCCGCCCCTCAAGGTCGCTGGCAAAAAACTGCGAATGCTCTGCCGTCGCCGCCGTCACCATCGCCAGCCGGTCAGCAAAGGGCACCTCCGCAGCCAGGGCCTTGTGCGGCGGCCGACAGGTCGGGATAAACCAGACCTGGTCGAGAGTACAGCTCCTCAGCACCTCAGCGGCGATATGCAGGTGACCGAAATGGATCGGGTTGAAGGTGCCGCCAAGAATCCCGATACGCATGGTTGCGACCTAGCTACGGACCTGACCGCTGCCCAGCACGATAAATTTGCGGGTGGTCAGATCCTCCAGGCCCATCGGCCCGAAGGAATGCAGCTTACTGGTGGAAATACCGATTTCGGCACCCAGGCCGAGCTGGTTGCCATCAGAAAAGCGGGAGGAAGCATTGACCATCACCACACTTGAGTTGATCTCGCGCAAGAAGCGCTGGGACATTTCGTAGTCATTGGTAACGATCACTTCGGTGTGCAGCGAGCTGTAAGTTTCGATGTGCTGCCTGGCTTGTTCATAGTTCTCAACAATCCGTACCGCCAGAATCAGATCGAGATACTCGGCCTGCCAATCCTCTTCAGTGGCCGGCAGCAGGTCGGCAACAATTTCTCTGCACTCCTCGCAACCACGCAGCTCAACCCCTTCAGCACGCATCGCGGCAGCGATTTGCGGCAGAAAAGCTGTGGCGGCCTGCCGATGGACCAGTAAGGTCTCCATCGCGTTACAAACGCCAGGCCGCTGGACTTTTTCGTTCAGACAGATCGCTTCAGCCATCTGCAAGTCAGCAGCGGCATCCACATAGGTGTGGCAGACCCCCTTATAGTGCTTGATAACTGGAATCCGCGAATTCTCCGAAACGAACCTGATCAGCCCCTCGCCACCGCGCGGGATGATCAGGTCGATCTGATCTTCCAACTTAAGCAATTCGGTCACGGCGTTGCGGTCGCTGGTGGTGATCACCTGCAGGGCGGCCTGCGGCAGGGCGGCCTCGGTCATCGCCTGCTGCAAAATTCGGCCGATCGCCCGATTCGAATGGAGCGCCTCGGAACCACCCCGCAGCACCACCGCGTTACCGCTCTTCAGGCAGAGTCCGGCGGCATCGGCAGTGACGTTGGGGCGTGATTCATAAATGATGCCGATTACCCCGAGGGGAATCCGCTGGCGGCCAACCTTGATACCATTGGGACGCAGCCACATGCCGGTCACTTCACCGACCGGATCAGGTAACGCGGCGACTTCGCGCAGCCCATCGGCCATCGCCACTATCCGTTCCGGAGTCAACGCCAGCCGGTCGACCATTGCCGCCGCCATCCCCTTGTCCTGGGCGGCCTGCAGATCTTTTGCATTTTCCAGCTGCAATTCTCCCTGGGCTGCCTCCAGGGCAGCGGCCATCTTCAACAGCAGGTCATTCTTGACCCCTGCCGACAGGTTGGCCATCTGCCGCGAGGCCTGCTGGGCGGCAATCGCCACCTCCAGCATCTCTTCACGTACCGCCATTATTCACTCTCCTCTTCCCCTTCATCGGTCAATACCAGGTCATCCCGGCAGACCACTTCATCCCGATATTTGTAGCCGAGCAGCATTTCGATTTCGGCACACTGCTTGCCCATAATCTGTAGGGTCTCAGCCAACGAGTAGCTGATCACCCCGCGGCCAAACTCCTGGCCATCCCGATCGCAAAGGCGGACCGCGTCACCGCGCTCGAAACCGCCGTCAACGCCGACGATGCCAGACGGCAACAAACTCTTGCCCCGCTTGAGGATCGCCCCCATTGCGCCCTCATCAAGCAATAGCTTGCCACGGGGCTTTTTCGAGAAGGCAATCCAGTGCTTTTTCGCCGTCAGCTTGGATTGAGCCGGCAGAAAATAGCTGCCGACATCGGCACCGGCAAACACTTGGCTGAGGATATTCGGCCGACGGCCATTCACAATTAAGGTGCCGACACCACTTAACGCCGCCCGCTTGGCGGCCTTGATTTTCGTCGCCATGCCGCCAGTCCCCAGACTGCCGTTCGAGCCGCCGCCCATCGCCTCGATCTCGGGTGTCACCCGCTCGACCACCGGAATCAATTCTGCCCTAGAATTATCCGCCGGGTTGCTGTCGTAAAGCCCATCGACATCGGAGAGGATGATCAGCATATCTGCCTCGACCAAAGAGGTCACCAGCGCCGAGAGATTATCATTATCGCCGAAACGGATCTCTTCAACCACCACCGTGTCGTTTTCATTGACGATCGGTGTGACCCCGTACTCAAGCAAAGTCATCATGGTATTACGGGCATTCAGGTAGCGGCGGCGGTTTGACAGATCATCGCGGGTCAACAGAACCTGGGCAACATTATAGCTGCGCGCCAGAAATGTTTCTTTGTATTCACGGATAATCCGGGTCTGGCCGATGGCAGCCGCCGCCTGTTTTTGCGGGATGGTCTGCGGGCGACCAACGATTCCGAGCTGTCCCTTTCCGGCCGCCACCGCACCGGATGAGACCAGGATCACCTCCAAACCCGCATCGAGCAGATTGCAGACATCTTCAGCAATCGCTGCCAAATGTGCCTCATCCAAACCATCGGCAGTGGATATGACTCCGCTGCCGATTTTAACCACCACCCGTTTGACGTGGGAAAGTAACGACTTGCGCATAGGTCCCCAGATTTTATTTCAACATTCAACCAGCTGCGATTTTCAGCAGCGAAAAGCCTACCCTCAACCCTGTTCAGAGTCAAGGTGCGGGGGCACCCCAAGATCGAGTCCTGCCTGGGGTTCTTGCCGGCGTCGGTCGAGCTCATCGCCAACCGCCCGCACCAGCTCTTTAAGCCCCTCTCCGGTAACGGCGGAAATCAGATAGGTCGGGTAGCCGAGCGATTCAAAATACTCTTTCAACGGCTCGGCCTGTTCGCGCACTTCAGGGATATCGATTTTACTCAATACGACCAGCTGCGGTTTTTTCAACAAAGATTCATCATGCCGGCGCAATTCATTATTGAGTACCTGAAAATTATCAAAAGGATCACCCTCCTGCATACAGGAGAGATCGACCAGATGCAGAAACAGATCGGTCCGCTCGACATGGCGCAGAAAACGGGTTCCCAGGCCGTGGCCGTCACTGGCCCCCTCGATCAATCCGGGGATGTCGGCCATCACCATGGTTTTGTGGCCACCATAAGGAACCACCCCCAGATTCGGCACCAAGGTGGTAAAGGGATAATCAGCCACCTTCGGCTTGGCGGCGGAAACCGAGGAGATCAGCGTTGACTTGCCAGCGTTCGGCAGCCCGACCAGACCAACATCGGCGAGCAACTTCAATTCCAGGCGCAAAGATTTGTTTTCCCCGGCAACTCCCGGCTGAGTATGCCTCGGCGCCCGATTGGTGCTAGTGGCAAAACGGGCATTCCCGCGCCCCCCCTGACCACCAGCGATAAACAGGATCGGTTCTCCGGCTTCGGTCAGGTCGGCAAGCAACTCACCACTCTCGTCGTCGTAAACCATGGTTCCCGGCGGCACCCGCAGCTCCAGAGATGCGCCATTTTTGCCATGCATGTTCTTGCCCAGCCCCGGGGCACCGTTTTTCGCCTTATAGTGGTGCATGTAACGGTAATCGAGCAGGGTCGTTAAAGCCCTATCGACGATGAAATAGACATCGCCGCCCTTGCCACCGTCCCCACCGTCCGGACCGCCCCGGGGAATAAATTTTTCCCGTCGGAAAGAGAGGCAGCCGCGTCCACCATCGCCGGCCTTAACTTCGATTCTGACCTGATCAACAAACTTCATTCCTTATTCCTAGTTCCGCCGTTAAACCCTAAAAAAGGAAAAACCCGATACCGCTTAAGGGTACCGGGTTTTTCTGGTTGCATCTTGCGAAACGCTTTAGTCAGCGTAAACGCTGATCTGCTTGCGTCCCTTAGCCTTGGTCTCAAACTTGACGACACCGTCGACCAGAGCAAACAGGGTGTAATCCTTACCACAACCGACGTTGTTGCCGGGGTGGAAGGTGGTGCCACGCTGGCGGACCAGAATGGAACCGGCAGTCACTTCCTGACCACCATAACGTTTGACCCCGAGGCGCTTACCAGCGCTATCGCGGCCGTTCCTGGAACTACCGGCAGCTTTCTTATGAGCCATGAGATCGCCTCCTTAAGCTTCAATCGCCGCGACTTTAAGTCGGGTAATAGGTTGACGGTGGCCGTATTTTTTACGATACCCTTTGCGCCGCTTGGATTTAAAGACAAGAATTTTCTTATCTTTCTCCTGGGCAACGATCTGTGCCTTAACCTTGGCACCTGGTACGAGAGGTGTTCCGAGTTTAACCTCTGCGCCACCGACCATGAGGACCTGATCGATTTCGACAGTCTCACCGACTGCACCTTCGATCTTTTCGACCTTTACCAGGTCGCCTTCGGAAACTTTGTACTGTTTGCCTCCGGTCTTGATCACCGCATACATGTTGACATTCTCCTATCGACAAATTGACGAACCGCAGACGCAGGAAGAGCGCTGCAACGGGGCACTATATCGACAGTGAAAAGCACTGTCAAGCAGAAAACCTGCTCCCTGTCAGCGCATCTTCAGATTTCGTTCCCCCGCCTGACGCGATTTACGCTTGCGCAGCCGCTGTACCTCATGCAGACGTTTCTCGGCGAGTTTGATCAGCTTTTCCTGGCTGCCCTCCTGGCCCTTGCGAGCCTTAGGGTTCAGCTGCCGATAGCGGCCGTCGCTCTGCAGCTCCCAGGCCGAGACCTGGTCCTGCAACTGCAGCTCCAAGAATTCCCGCAATTGCTCCTGCAAAGGCCCGGCCGGCACCGGCACCAGGATTTCAACCCGATGCTCGAGGTTGCGCTTCATCGCATCGGCGGAACCAATCAAAAACTCCTCATCACCAGCGTTGCGAAAGTAGAATATTCGGGCATGCTCGAGAAAGCGGCCAACGATCGAGACCACCCGAATATTCTCCGAAAGCCCTGGCAAACCGGGCCGCACACGGCAGCTGTCACGCACCAGAAGCTCAACCCTGACCCCCGCCTGCGAGGCGCGATACAGCGACTTGGCAATATCCGCATCCTCCAGCGCATTCATCTTAAAGCGGATCAAGCCTGGGGTTTCGGCGCAGTGGAGCGCGATCTCCCGATCAATTTTATCCTGCAGCGCTTTTTTCAGAATTTTCGGTGCCGGCAACATCAGGGTATAACTGCGTTTGGGGGTAAAACCGGTGGTCAGATAATTAAACAGTTCGGTCGCATCGCGGCCGATTTCTTTATCGTAGAGGAACATGCCCAGATCAGAATACAGCCGCGCCGTCACCGGATGGTAATTCCCGGTGCCGACATGCACGTAACGACGCAAACCCTTGAAATCCTGGCGGATCACTAGAATCACTTTGGCGTGGGTCTTTAAGCCGACCACTCCGTAGGTGACATGCACCCCAGCCTCTTCCATCCGGGTGGCCAGCCGAATGTTAGACTGCTCATCAAAGCTGGCCTTGAGTTCAACCACCACCGCCACCTGCTTACCGTTTTTTGCCGCCCGAATCAAAAAATTGACGATCTCGCTGTCAGGGTCGGTACGGTACAAGGTCATCTTGATGCCGCGTACCTTGGGGTCGGTGGCCGCTTCGTAGAGAAACCGGCCGACCGAAGTCATAAAGGATTCGTAGGGGTGCTGCAACAGAATCGCCCGCTGTTCGCGGATCAGGTGAAATATATTTCGTTCCTTGGAGAGCAGCGGATGGTCGATCGGGTGATGGGGCGGGTCTTTGAGCTCCGGCATTTCCAGCCGATAGAGCTCAAACAGATCGCGCAGGCCGAGCATGCCGTCGGCAACAAAGACATCCTGTTCCTCATCCAGGCCCAGTTCCGCCGCCAACCGACCACGGTGCAGCGGGCTGATATTCGGCCGCACCTGCAAACGGACGATCGGAGCGAACTTGCGATGGTGCAAGGCAGTCTCAATCATTTCCAGCAGGTCGTCAGCGTGTTCTTCCTCTTTACTGGTATTGGCGTTGCGGGTCACCCGAAACAGCTCACAATTGATGATCTCCATCCCCGGAAAGAGCAGATCCAGATTGTGTCGCAGCACCTCTTCCAGCAACACAAAGCGCAGGCCCTTGCCGACCCGCTGCAAACGGTTCGCGCCAGCTCCGACCGGCACCTTGACCCGCGCCAGAGATTGTTCGGTTTCGCCCGGATAACACAGGCTAACCAGCAGGTTTAACGACAGGTTGGAAATAAACGGAAATGGATGGGCCGGGTCGACCGACTGGGGCGTTACCAGCGGGAAGATGTTGTCATAAAAATCTTCGCGCAGCTGCTTTTTTTCCTCCCCGCTGAGCTCTGCGTAGTCAAGCAACTCGATTCCAGCCTTGTGCAGGTCGCGAAATACCGCATCAACCACCAGGCTTTTTTCCAGCAAATAGTCACGCACCACCGCACAGCATTCTTCCAGCTGTTGCTGCGGGGTGCGGCCATCAACGGTTTTCTCTTGAACTTCGGCGGCTACCAACTGCTTAAAGCCGCCGATCCGCTTCATGAAAAACTCGTCCATGTTCGAGCCGGCAATCGACAGAAACTTCACCCGCTCAAGCAGGGGCTTCTTCTGATCGCGCGCTTGGTGTAAGACCCGCAAGTTGAACTGCAACCAGGTTAATTCACGATTCAGGTAGAGCGACGGATCGTTCAGATCATAGTCTGGCAAGGCGCTTTCAACAGATTTTTCAGACCTATCAGCCATAGCTTCATCGACCATGATCGATTTTGTCCCTTGCAGCTCACCCACCAAGCCGGGTACCTCTGTCATATTCCCACCTTTTCACCCTTAAATCACCTCAAGTAAAAAAGTGTAACAGATCTTTTGTCTGCATTTGATGAGAAAAAAGAAAAAGCCACATGTCGGAAGAATGAAAGCACCATGCCCAGGATAGCATCCAGCAGGCAAACCAGGCGCGGCAGCCTTAAAAAACTATGACTTGGCTTTTTTGCCTGGTTTTTCTTTCCCAGCCTTCTTCTTGCTCTCTTCGACTTTGACCGGCTTGCAGGCATGACTTTTCTTGTTCACGGCGGCGCCACACTTTCCGCACTTGAATTTGGCCGCTTTTTTCTTAACCTCAGACTCACCCTTGAGACAGCCCATTTTTCCCCCAAAACAACCTTGTTTGTTTAGTATATAATTGATACGTTGAGGGGCAATAATAACCACTTCGGTCTTAAATAACAAGACCCGCACAGGGAGCCTATGGAAGCAACCGCGCAGAAAAGTGCATTGATCATCGGCGCCCCCCTGCCCCGCCTGGCGGCAATCGATATCGGCACCAATTCTTTCCGCTGCATCGTGGTTGAAGTCGACCCACAAGAAGGCTTCCGGGTGTTGGATGATGAAAAGGCCCAGGTGCGTTTGGGAGAGGGCCTGAACCAGACCGGCAAGATTACCGCAGCCGCTCAGCTACGAGCGATTGAGGCGCTGGAAAGAATGTGTAAAATCATCTCCGGACTGGGGGCCGAAATGGTTGAAGTCGTCGCCACCAGTGCGGTGCGCAAGGCGCGTAACCGGGAAGCCTTCCTGCATGCCGTAAAAGCTGCAACCGGCCTGAAGATCAACGTCATCGGCGGCGAACTGGAAGCCGAACTGGCCACCTTAAGTGCCCACCACAACTTCGCCATGGAGCAGCAGCGGTTTGCTATGGCTGATATCGGTGGTGGCAGCGTTGAGATCGTCATCGCCTCAGGCAGGCATACCGAAACGGTCACCTCTTTAGAGCTGGGCGTGGTGTTTTTGACCGAAAAATTCATCCACTCAGATCCCCCGCACGAGCAGGAACTGCAGAAACTGCGCAAGTACATCCGCAAAGAACTGAAGCAAGTTGAAATCGGCGACGGCCTGCCGGTCAGCTGCCTGATCGGGTCCGGCGGCACCATGACCAATATCGGTTCGATGGTAATGGCGATGCGCGGCGAAGAGTATGAATCGGTCCACCGCTACGAGGTGCTGCACTCCGAAGTGGTCCACCTACTGGCGATGCTCTCCCGCGAGAGCCAGAAAGATCGCCTGAATACTCCGGGGCTGAACCCGGAGCGGGCTGATATCATCATTGCCGGGATGGTTCTCACCGATGAACTGCTGCGCCGCAATCACACCAACCTGTTGCGAATTAATGCCAAAGGGATCCGCGAAGGCCTGATTCTGCAGAGCCTGCAGAAACGCGGCCTGCTACCGGTCAGTACCCAGCCGCGTGACTGGCGGGATTCAGTACTGGAGTTTGCCCGTTCCTGCCGCTTCGATGAGCAGCACTCCCAACAGGTCAATCAGCTTGCCTTGCAGATTTTTGCAGCGGTTGCCGAAAAACACCAGCTCGACAGTCGCTGCCAGGATTTGCTTGAAGCGGCCGCCCTGCTGCACGACATCGGCTACTTCATCAGTTACCACCAGCACCACAAGCACTCTTATCACCTGATCCGCCATGCCAACCTGTTCGGTTTCACGCCGCGCGAGCGGGAGATTATCGCCAATCTGGCCCGTTACCATCGCAAAGCCAAGCCGAAAAAAGGCCACGAAAACTTCGCCCCACTGAATGCCGAGGATCAGGAGCTAGTGCGGAAGCTGGGCGGCATTCTGCGCCTGGCCGACGGCCTGGACCGTCGGCGCAACCAGCAAATCCGCCAGATCGAATGCCAGCTAAAAAATGGTGTCCTGCAGCTGCAGCTGGCCGGCCCGGACGACCTCTCGGTGGAAATCTACGGCGCGCAAACCAAAGGCGATCTGTTCGAAGCCGTCTTCGGCTACCAGATCGATGTCAGCACAGCGGAGCAACAATGAAAATACTGATTCTGCTGCGGCATGCCAAATCGGACTGGCACTCCGCCGCCCAAACCGATTTCGAACGCCCCCTGAACGCGCGAGGTGAAAAGGCCGCGCCGCTGATGGGGCAGCGGCTGATCAAGCGTGGTTGTAGCCCCGAACGGCTAATCAGCAGTCCAGCCAAACGAGCCATGCAGACCGCGAAAAAAGTTGCCAAAGAAATCGATTACCCGGAGCGACAAATCGAGTATCGGGAAGAGATTTATGAAGCCAGCCGGAAATGCTTGCTCAGGCTGGTGCAAGAACTCCATGATCGAGACGGCAGTGTGCTGCTGGTCGGCCACAACCCCGGCTTTTCGCAGCTCGGGGAATGGCTCTGCCCTGAAGCGCCCGACTGGTTGCCGACTTGCGGCCTGCTAGAATTTGAACTGCCGATCGACGACTGGGCACAGGTCACAGAGGGCTGTGCCCAGTTGCAATATTTCGACTACCCGAAGAAAGCCGACTGAAGCCAATCAACTACCGGCGGTTAAAAATCGTCGCTGATTCCAAAGCGCCGCACCCGGCTGGCATTGAGCTTACTTTGCCGGCCGATAATTTTTAGCGCTTCGGCCGCTTTGTCGGAAATCCGCTTCTGCTCTTCACTCGCCTCCCCCCGTCGGCTAAACTGCAGGCAAAGATCAACAACCTCCGATAGTTTCTGCCCTTTCTGGGCAGTAAACAGCTGCACAAACTCTTCAATACTTGCCTGTGACAGCTGCGCCTCCTCGTCATCAGCCACTTTTTCTCCTTGCATTAATTGCTCACAAACCTCCTGCAGCGAGCGCCTGATACGAAGGGACTGACGTTTATTACTGAACTTGGCAATCACCTCAGAATCCTTTAGCTGGCCACGAGCGCCGGGTCGATCCAGGCAGAACAGCTCCAGGTCCTGTTGGCGCTTTTCGATATAGAGGTCGATAATCCGAGTAGCCATCTGGTTCTTGCCAAGATACCTGAGCAAGCGAACCGTACCGTCAAGATTGGCCGGGCTGATATATTTGGCATTATTCTGAAAGCTTTCCGACAGGCAGCGGATCACATCCTGGGTATTGTCCTCGAAAGACTCGTTGAACTTACGCCAGGCTTCCTGGAAGGAATCCTCGGAACGCGCCGCCAGAACTTTTTCATGCATCGCGGTTGCCGCCTCCTGCAGGCTCGCCTCATTGACATAACCGTTCTCCACCAGCTGTGCGACCTGCAAGTCAAAGTCATCGACGGCGTAGTTATCATAACGTCTCAGGATCGCGCTCCAGCCCTGCTGGCGGGTGGTCAGTGGCAGCTCGTTATCCAGGTCGCCGAAAGCACTGGTGCGGTTGAGAACAAAACGGTATTCCGGGACCTCGGTCGACTGACTGTAATAACACCAGGTCAGCAGAGTCAGCGAATGCAGTGCCCGGGCAAACACCTGCTCGTCATAGTCTTTTAATAACGGCGCCAGCAGCGCAGCGAGTTTTTCAATTTTTTTTATGATGCGGATGTTGTTGATCTGTAGTTTGGCGATATTCCCACCCAACAGGCGGCCGATCCGATCATCGCTGAGGGCGATCTGAATACAATCAGTTGCAGTCGGGGTGAACCTGAGTTCGGTGTCGATCACCTTTTCCCTGAGCTTGACATAATCGATCGAAGATCCTTCGCAGAGATTTTCATCGTTGAGAATCAATACGACCTTACAACGCTTTTGTTCCTTGAGCTGACTGATCAGCCCAAGGATATCCTGGGCATCGATATTTTTGCTTTTCCGCTCAAAATCATCGATGCAGATAATCGCCTTGCCGAGGGAAAGATAAGACAGCGAGTCGATCATCGAATGATAATGATCAAGCAGCGCCGGCGCCGGGCCGAGGGATAGCGATTTCTTGCCGAAGGTTTTCAATAACTCCGAAGTGTTGGTTTTGAAGCTTTCCACCGTCGGTCGGCGACCGATCAACTTTCTTTCTACAGTATTTTCAAAAATCGAAAATTTCAGATCATCCAGCGAATTCACTCCAAACAGGGAAACATAGGAGTATTTGCTGAGAGCGATTTTGCGCTGATTTTTCGCGTTGACCAGGTATTTATTCCAGGCATAGGTTTTACCGACCCCCCAGGACCCCATGATCGACATGACTTCCGGCGCCTCATTCGCCAGAAAACGCTCTATCTGCTGTTGAATGATCTCGATCGACATGTCAACTCCATTTTAGGCAACGTTTACCATCAGGCCATGCGGCCGATTGAATTCCCTGACCGCTCACAGCTGAGCGGCCGCGGTTTTCAACTCTAATTTTGGGTTTAGCACTTTCCCCGGGCCCTAAGAAGATACCACTGAACCTTCCCCTTCGGCAATTATCGGTTAAAGTACTAATAACACATCAAACTACAATGGGAGCGAGCGATGGGAAGTGACAAGAAAAAACGCCGTGGCAATTCAACAGACCAGCGCAAGCGGCGGGCAGCCGACCGCAGCGAGCCGAAAAAAACCATCAGCAACAAAGATTACGAAAAAGCCCTGGCCCTCCTGCAGATCGAGCTGGTCAAACTGCAGGAGTGGGTCAAAGCGCAAAAATTAAAAGTCGTCGTGGTTTTTGAGGGGCGGGATGCCGCCGGCAAAGGCGGCGCCATCAAGCGGATTACCGAATGTCTGAACCCGCGGGTAGTGCGGGTGATCGCACTGCCAGCGCCGACTGAGCGGGAGCAGGCCCAGTGGTATTTTCAGCGCTACGTGCAGCATCTCCCGGCCGGTGGCGAAATGGTGATCTTCGACCGCAGCTGGTACAATCGTGCCGGTGTCGAACGGGTAATGGGGTTTTGCACTGATGACGAGTACCGCGAATTTCTGCGGTCCTGTCCTGAGTTTGAACGGATGCTGGTGCGCAGCGGCATCGTCTTGATCAAATATTGGTTTTCGGTCAGCAATGAAGAGCAGGAACGCCGCTTTCAGAAACGGATTCACCACCCGACCAAGCGCTGGAAGCTCAGTCCGATGGATCTGGAATCACGTTCCCGCTGGGCTGAATACTCCATTGCCAAAGACGACATGTTCATCTACACCGATATCAAACAAGCCCCCTGGTATGTCGTCGACGGCGATGTGAAAAAGCGCGCCCGGCTAAACGTGATCTCGCATCTGCTGAGCTTGATTCCCTATCAGGATCTGACCCCCGCACCGATCAAACTGCCGCCGCGGCAGGAAGAGATCGGCTATGTCCGGCCGCCACTCAGCGACCAGACCTTTGTGCCGGAAGTCTATTAAAAACCGGCTGAACTGGTGAGCCGCCGGCTGCAAAAACGGAATCTCGGCTCACTGAACAACCACCAATGACGTTGCGGCTCGGGTAATTGGACAAACTCGGGAAAACTGCAGAAAGGTTCTTCGGAAGGGGTCAAGGTCTCTTTAAAGCTGCGGTCGGCGCGGATAATCCGCGCCGATACTTTTTTCTGCTGAGCAACATCGACCTGCTTGATCGCCCAATCAAGCTCACTGCGACAATATAAATAATAGCGATATTCCGCCTTCAGGGTCCGCTCACCGCTCCGGTAAGCTTTCTGGCGCCAGGCAACCGCCTCTTCCCATTGGTCCAGAAAATAAACCAAGCCGGCTTCAATCACATCCAGGTCATAGCCATCCAAAACCAGGCTACGGGTCAAGCGGTCATCAGTAGAAGTTTGCAAGCACCAGTCTGAAATCGACAATCCAGGCATTTCAAACATTTAAGACACCTCAAACGAAGTGACAGCAATGGCTCCCCCCAGATCAACCATTCTCAATCAAAGTACTTTTCCACACCACGTCAAACCAAATTTCGACCCATTGTGATACTTTAGCAAAAATAATCAAAATTCCCACTTTTGACATCATTCAACCCAAAAGCCCATGACTGCTGAGCTAATGAAGCCAAAGCAGTTTAACAATGTCACCCATGAACAGGCAAGCGGTTTGATATTTTCCATCTTTCGAGGGGCTACTCAAACGACTCTGATTGCTGTATGGTTAGAATCCATTTGTTAGCTTTTTGTGAACGAGGACCCAAGTGATCTTGCGACTTATCATTCTTTTCACCTTACTGGCTATTCCAACCACATGCCTGGCGCTCGATTTCTCTCTGCATAAAAATCAAGGTCTTCAGCCTGGCCCGACCCTGCTGGTGATCGGCGGCATTCAAGGGGACGAACCGGGCGGCTTCAATGCTGCGGCCCTGCTGGCCACCCACTACCGGGTCGACAGCGGCAAACTCTGGGTGGTTCCCAACCTGAACTTTTCAAGTATCATCAAGCGCACCCGTGGCCTACACGGTGACATGAACCGAAAATTCGCCAAGCTGCCGAAAAGCGACCCGGAATACCACCAGGTAGAGCGCATCAAGTCAATTATTCAAGCGCCGGAAGTCGACCTGGTGTTCAATCTGCATGACGGCAGCGGCTTCTATCACCCAGACTACGTCGACCCACAGCGCAACCCTGACCGCTGGGGGCAGAGCTGCATCATCGATCAGAGCGAATTGACCGAACAGCGCTTCGGCAATCTGGAAGAGTTGACCCGGACCACGGTGAAACGGGTCAATCAACGCATATTCTCCCCCGAGCACTACTTTCAGTTGAAAAACACCCAAACCGCCTCAACCGATACCGACATGAAGCAATCGCTGACCTATTTTGCGGTCCGTCAGCAAAAACCGGCCTTCGGCATTGAAGCAAGCAAAAATTTCTCCACCCATATGCGCGCCTACTACCACCTGCTGGCGATGGAAGCCTACATGGAGCAGGTCGGTCTGAGATTTACTCGCGACTTCGAACTAACCCCTGGCGGAGTCAAGCAGGCGCTGAAGGAAAATGTGCGGGTTTCTTTTGGCGACGGACGTATCCAATTCGAGGTCAACAACCTGCGCAAGACCCTGAAATACTTCCCCTTGCAGAAAAACGCTCAGCTGCAATTCAGCTCCAATAATCCACTGGTCGCGGTGATGCCGAATCGGGATCGTTTTCGAATCCATTACGGCAACAACCGGTTGGCCTTTTTGAAACCACAGTATTTTGAGTATGACAAGAGTCTCGACGGGGTTGAAATGCTGATCGATGGAAAGCCGCAGCGAGTTAACTTTGGCGCTACCGTCCCGGTCAGCAAAAATTTTCTGGTGCGCACCGAAAAGGGCTATCGAGTCAACGTGATCGGCTTTTTCAAGCAGGGACAGAAAAATGAAAAAGACCTGAAAATCGACTACACACAGATTCGAGAGAAATATTCGATCGACAAGGGGGGCAAGGTGTTTCGGATTGAAGTGTATAAAAAAAATCGCTTCAGCGGCATGGTTCTCGTCGATTTTCGTCCGCAACCCAAAAAACAACAACCGCTGGTTGTCGCAGCAACCCAGGCAGAGCAACAGTCTGCACATCCCAACTGATCAGGTTTTAAGTCAAGCCTAAAGCCTAAAGCCTGAATCCACGAGAATCAACCGTCTCCTGCCCGCGGATTGAGCCAACAGCCCAAACGGGCGACTCGCAAAGTCGCCCGTTTGGGCTGCTTACCCTACAGCAATTTCAAACTGTTCAATATGAAACCCGGGCCGCGAATTTATACTGATGTGCCGGCCATAGCGTTGCTCAAGCTCATCGATCCCGGAGCGCTCTTCATCGACCAACAGCCCAGTGATATCGGGATGGGCGAGCAACGTGATATGCCCGGCCGGCAGATCGGCCAGTTCGCGATGGAGTTCGCGAAGGATTTCGTAGATAATCGTCAGCTTGCCTTTGACATAGCCCTTGCCCTCGCAGTAGGAACAGGGTTCGCAAAGTGTCCGGCCGATCGATTCGCGGACCCGTTTGCGAGTCATTTCCACCAACCCCAGTTCGGAAATTTTTAGAATATTGGTCTTGTTTTTGTCATTTTTGAGCGCCTCTTCCAGCGCAGCGTGAACCTTCTCGCGGTGGGCCTCTTTTTCCATATCAATAAAATCGATGATGATCAAGCCGCCAATGTTACGCAAGCGCAGCTGAAAGGCGATCTCTTTGAGCGCCTCCAGGTTGGTCTTGAGGATGGTATCCTCCAGATTGTGCTTACCGACGTAGCGGCCGGTATTGACATCGATAGCGGTCAAGGCTTCGGTTTGCTCGATAATGATCGAGCCGCCACTTTTCAGCCAGACCTTCCGTCCCAGCGCCCGGGATATCTCCACCTCGAGACCGTGGGCATCAAAGATCGGTTCGTCACCGCTGTAAAGCTCGATACAATAGTTCAGCCGCGGCATGAAGGTCCGGATAAAGCGGATGATTTTATTATACTCCTCCTGACTGTCGACAACGATCCGCTTGACATCCTCAGTCAGAATATCGCGCAGCACCTTGCTGGTGACATCCAGATCGGAGTGGATCAGACTGGGCGCACTGCGTTCATCCAGATCGCGGCTTAAATCCTCCCAAAGTCCGACCAGAAACTCCATGTCGGCGCGCAGATCCTCTTCGCTTTTCCCTTCGGAAACGGTGCGAACGATAAAACCGGTCCCTGGAGGGCGGATCGACTCTACGATCTTGCGCAGCCGCTCCCGTTCATCCTCGGTCTCGATCCGCCGTGAAATGCCGACATGATCGACGGTCGGCATGTAAACCAGATGCCGGCCCGGCAGAGAGATGTGCGAGGTAATCCGCGCCCCCTTGGTGCCGATCGGCTCCTTGGAGATCTGCACCAGCAGCTCCTGCCCTTCGTCGAGCAGGTCTTCGATCGGTGGCAGCACCGGCAACTGCTGTTCAGCGCCGGCACCGGCCAGAGTGACATCGCCTTCGATGCTGCGCTCGACCTCTTCCATTTCATCAAGCACATCGGCGACGTACAAGAAGGCTGCCTTCTCCAGGCCGATATCGACAAATGCCGCCTGCATTCCCGGCAACACCCGAATCACTTTTCCCTTATAGATATTCCCGACGATCCCGCGTTCCCGCTCCCGCTCGATATAGAGCTCGGCGATATGCCCCCCTTCAAGCAGGGCCACACGGGTTTCATGGGAGGTGGTACAGATTACCAACTCCTTGGTCATGATCTTTTCTCCAGACGTGTCAATATGTTTAATCGGTTAACTTCGCAGACGAAAAATCTTTTAAATTGATACCGATTTTGCGCACCCGTAAACGCCGCACCTCTTCAATATCCATATCGAACAACCAGCTGGCGATCAGCAAGGGGCTGCCCTTGACCAGCTCGATTTCCAGCTCATCGTCGATATGGGAGAGCTCAAGGACATCCGGACGCAGATCAACCTGCTGTTCCTGACCTTTTTTCAGCCGACTGACCAGGACCTGCTCCGCTTCGAGAAAACTGATCAGTTTTTCGGTCAGCTCCCGTGGCAGCGGTTTCGGCAGGGGCACCCGGTAGCGACTGTTTGCCACCGCCGCTGAAGGTGAAGGCGACTTCCAGGGGATAATTGAGCCTTCAACAATCTTGAACCCCTCGGGAAGTTGAACATTTAAAGATGAAACAACCTGACTAATCGGCAGGGTCCGGGTCAGTTCGATATCGACCAGCTCTGCTTCACTGGCGATCCCCATCGGCAGAGCCTCAAGATAAGAAATCTTCGGTGTCGGGTGAAACCCTTGCGAAAAACGGACCGGTAATTTCGCCCGCCGCACCGCCCGCTGAAACATGGTCAGATACTCAAGATGACCGACCATTCGTGCTCGCCCCTGCTTGCTCAACTTCAACCGTACCCGGGTGAACTGCTCAGCGTCTTCTGCCGGTTGCTCGATTGCACCTTCTGTCAGCGGAGATGTTTGGGGAATATCGTTCAAGCGCATTCGCAACGACTCGAAATCGCAGACCCCACAGCCGTGGCAATCCCCATGCCGGCAATCGATCGTCGCTGTGCCGCTAAAAGCTTTTTGCCGTTCCTGCGAGAAAAAACTTTTCGGCAAGCCGCAGTCGATATGCTCCCAAGGCAGCAACTCTTCTTGGTCCCGTTGGCGCAGATACCAAGCCGGGTCAATGGCACAATCGGCGAACGCCTGCTGCCATTTTTTAAAGTCGAAATGTTCGCGCCAGCCATCAAACCGACAGCCGAGCTCAACGGCCCGCTCCAGGACCTTTGCCAACCGCCGGTCACCGCGGGCAAACACCCCCTCCAGAAAGGAAAGTTCCGCCTCGTGCCACTTTAATCGCAGCTTCTTTTTCCGCAGTCCGTCGCGCAGCAGGGACTGCTTGCGTAGCGTCTCTGCAATCCCGATCTGCGCCTCCCACTGAAAAGGGGTATGCGGTTTAGGCACAAAGGTCGAGACCGCAACATTCACATCGTTGCCGCCGGTGCCTTTCCCACTGCGCTTGACCTGCGCGGCCAGCTCGATCAATTCGTGCAGATCTTCGTCGGTTTCGGTCGGCAGCCCCTGCATGAAATACAGCTTGATCAGCCGCCAGCCGAGCCGGTAAGCATCACCGGTGGCCTGCAGCAGGTCGGCAGCACTGATTCCCTTGTTGATCACCCCTCGCAAGCGTTCGCTGCCGGCCTCAGGAGCCAGAGTAAAACCGGTTTTGCGGACCTTTTTCACCTCTTCCATCAAGCCTTCGGTTAAGGAACCGACCCGCAAGCTCGGCAGGGAAACCGCCACCCGGTCATCGGCATGCTCGGCCATCAGGTTCTGCAGCAGCGGTTCAATACAGGAATAATCGCCGGTTGAGAGCGACAGCAGCGAAATCTCCTCGTAACCGGAGTTTTCCAAGGCCGCATTGATCAACTCCTTAAGCTTCTCTGGACTGCGCTCGCGTACCGGGCGGTAGATATAGCCGGCCTGGCAGAAACGACAGCCGCGAGTGCAGCCACGGGCAATCTCCATCGCCACCCGGTTATGCACCGTCTGCATAAAAGGAATAATCGGCTGGGTCGGAAAAGGCGCCGATTCCAGATCGGCGAGAAACCGTCGGCGGACCTTTTGGTAGTCTTTTTTCAGCGGCGTGATTTTCGCCAGACGACCATCCTGCGCGTAATGGATGTCGAAAAAAGCCGGCACGTAGAAACCCTCGCGACCGGAGAGTTCCTCGAGCAGTCGCTGACGACTCCAGCTGTCCTGTTTGCTCCGTCGCACCGCCTCGGCCAACTCGACGATTGCTTCTTCGCCATCGCCGATCAGTGCCACATCGAAGAAATCGGCCAACGGCTCCGGATTAAAGGCGCACGGCCCACCAACCACAATCAGCGGTGCATTGGCTTCACGCTCTTCCCGCCGCAGCGGCAGACCGGCCAACTGCAGCATGCCGAGCAGATTGGTATAGCTCAGCTCATATTGCAGGGTAAAGCCGATGATATCGAAATCGCCCAACGGCCGGTTCGATTCTAGCGAACAGAGCGGCTGCTGGTTTTTGCGCAGCAACTGCGCCATATCATCCCAGGGCGCATAAACCCGTTCAGCTGCTGCCCATTCCAGAGAATTAAGGATGTGGTAAAGAATCGGAAAGCCGATGTGGCTCATGCCGACTTCGTAGACATCGGGGAAGGCCAGCGCCATGCGGACCTCAAGCCCTTCGTCGGCTTTACAAATCGCCCCCAGCTCACCACCCAGGTAACGGGAAGGCCGGCTGACGCGGGTCAATGCATCTGATGGATCTTTAGCGGACAAATATGTCACCTTTATTTGAGTAGAACTGCTGAACTGCGACCCATAAAAAGCTATTCACCAGAGAGATCCGTCTCAAATCTCTTTAGCGTTTTAGATGCGCAGAAAAAAGGGGTCAACGTACCACCCCTCCGCGTTCAACACAAGCGACTTTCCGTCAGGTTTTCGACCTGTTACCCTCCCGGCTGCAGGGCGGATCAGAAAGGTGCAGATGAAAGGCTTGCGCAAAGTTTCCGATTGAGGCGTAGGGCACTCCGTCGAAAGCTGAAACTTAAGCATAACGCAGCAGATGCGCCTTTTTCATCCGCCCATCCCACTAAACGTTTTCGCCCCAGGGCTTCTCGCTCCAAAACTGTTCCCGCAAACGCTCTTCAGGGTTTTGCTGCAAAAACTCCTCCCGGGAGAAGTCGAAGTGAGATTCACTTACGTATTCATTGATAATTTGATAAGCCGCATTAATCCGCCGGATTTTCTCA
>CAMYNC010000010.1 GCA_947259685.1 uncultured Desulfuromonadales bacterium
GCAACCGAATCGTTCTCTAACCTGATCACGCTGAGCCTGGAAAGTCCCGAAGGTAAGCGAACTATCGCCGGGACCCTGTTCGAAGGCGTACCGAAAATCGTCCGGATGCGTAACTTCGATATCGATTTCCGCCCTGAAGACCACATGTTGGTGATGACCTATGCCGACCGCCCCGGTGCTCTCGGTAAGATCGGCACCATCCTCGGCGATGCTGGAGTGAATATCGGCAACATGAGCCTCGGTCGGCGCGAAAAAGCTGGCGAGGCGATGGTGGTCTTTTCCATCGATTCCCCTGCCGATGAAGCAACCATCGCCAAGATTGGTGAGGCGATCGACGCTAGGTTTATCAGAGCGGTGCATCTCAAAAACTAGCGGTAAAGTTTTAAGTGAAATCCTGATAAAAAACGCGCCCGAAAGTTTGGGCGCGTTTTTTATTACAGCGTGTTGGAAAAGATAAGAGATTGTCAGCTTAGACCGCGAACAGCGGCAGCTCACATGGCGGGATGATGCCCCGTTCCTCGGCGCGGGAGAAAAGGGTTTCCACTGCCTTAAGCCCTTCATCGCCCAGATCGATGGAAAAATTGTTGACGTACAGTTCTATATGATTGCGGATCACCTGCTCGTCCAACTCCTGGGCGTGCTGACGAATGTAATCCTGCGCCTGTTGCGGATAGGCAAAGGCATATTCGACGCTGCGGCGCAGGGCCTGGTCAAGCTGCTGAATCTGTTCGCTGCCCAGGGAGCGTTTGGCTAAAATGCCACCCAGCGGAATCGGGCAACCGCTCGCCTCTTCCCACCACTGCCCCAGGTCGAGAACCTGCTGCAGGCCATATTGACGATAGGTGAAACGCGATTCGTGGATGATCACACCGGCTTCAGCCTGCCCGTCGGCCACCGCGGTCATGATTTCATGAAACGGCAGAATCAGCAGGTTTTCGTAGCCTTCGCCATACAGCTGCAACAGCAGGTTAGCGGTGGTCAGTTGGCCGGGGATGGCGATCCGCTTGCCGCGCAGCTGCTCCATGCTGCTAACTTCAGAAGCAACCACCAGCGGACCGCAGCCGCGCCCCAGGGCGCCACCGCTGCGCAGCAGGGCATAGTCGTCGCGCAAATGGCCGAGGGCGTGGTAAGAAATCTTCGTCAGATCCAGCTGCTGTTCCAGCGCCAGTCGATTGAGGGTTTCCACATCCTCCAGCCGCTCGCTGAATTCGACCCCCGGGCAGGGGACTTGGCCGTGAATCAGGGCATGAAAAATAAAGGTATCGTTGGGGCAGGGAGAATAGCCCAGGGTCAGCTTCTGCATGACTTATCATCCTGTCGCTGCGGCCATTGCTGCAGTAGCGCGAGTACTGCCCGTTGTGCAGCTTCAGCGCCGCGTCGCAGTTCCCATTGCTGTGGGTCGCGGGTTCCGGTTGGGTTGGAGATCCCGCGAATTTCCAGCAGCGGCAGCTGGTATTCGGCGCAGACCTGAGCGGCCGCAGCGCCTTCCATGTTTTCGCAGATGGCCCCGCTACGTTGTTCCAACTCCACGCTGAGCTGCGGATGCCCGCTGCAGCAATTGACACTGACAAAGGTGCCACAGACTGCTTGCGGAAGCTGTTTTCGGGCCCAGTTGAGCAGCGATGATTGCAGTGAGAAGCGTTGTTGGCATGGCGGCACCAGTTCGATCGGCAATGAGATGTTCAGTTGCTCCAGGGGAGTGAAGTCTGCAGCCGTTGCCACTCCCAGGTCGGCAAAGACTTCTGCTTCGGCCAGTACCAGGTCGCCGTTTGTTAAGCCCGCTTGGGCAAAGCTGCCGCCGCAGCCGCAGAGCAGAACCGCTTGGTAGGTTCGGCGCTCCAGCAGTCTGGTCAGTTGCATCGCCATGCTGCTTAAACCGATGCCGCTGTGAGCAACCGCAACACTCTGGCCCTGCAGTTGGCCGCTAAGAATCTGGTAGGAGCCGAGATAGGATGTTTGCGGTTGCTGGAGCTGCTGGCGCAAGAGCGCAGTTTCCAGCGGCGCGGCAGCAATGATCAGTAGCATGCAACCATCAATGCTTGAACCAGCCCTGGCGGATCAGGTCGCGGCGCAGGTCGGTCCCCTGTTTGCTCACCATCCCCTGGTACCAGAAACGTTCTTGTTGCAATTGCGGCGCGGCAGGTGGATCGAGCCGCTTGCGGCGGTCAGTAAGGCTGTTGAGGAAATTGCCATCCGGTTCGGCGACAATCGAAATGATTTTATCGGCTAGCGGCTGGGGGGCGGCTTCGATTACCAGCTGTACGGTATCGCGGATTTTCAGCCCCTGGCGGTATTCCCAGAGATCGCCTTCAAAGCCGTTTTCACACTCGGTGACAAAATCGCTCCAATCGAGCAGTAGGCTGCCGAACTCGATTTCGCTGAATTCCGTTTCGGGAAGCTTTTTGTTAATCAGCTCGCCAATCTGTTCCTGTTCTTTTCGGGTCAGGAAAAAGGACAGCCCCTCTTCAACCGGGTACATGTCGAGCAGTTCGACCAGCTCCTGGCAGAAATTCGCCGAGTCGAGCTCCTGGTCGCTGTATTCCACCAATGAGCCGGGCAAGAGGTTTTTCGGAAAACCGAGCAGTGACAGATGATCATGGCCAAAGTCGGCTGGTAGGATCAGTTTTTCCCGGTGGGGAATCTGCTGTTGAAAAAGAAAATTACTCATCCGTAGGTGGTTGTCGGTAAAAAAGGTCATGACCTTTTCTTCCGAGTAAAATAGCTCAAGCCCCATGCGATTGTTCGCCAGGCCGAAGCCGACAAAGCCATCATGAATCATCCGCTGTTGATAAGGTGCAATGCAGTTAAGCAGGTCTTCTATCGGCAGATAGGGCGAATAAAATACATCCGGGGCGGGGTGCTCCGAGGTTGAACTGGGACGGCTGGCCAAAGCCTCTTCCGGGTAGAATTCGAGAATGAAAAAGGCCTCTTCCGGGAAAAAGCGGGAGAAATTGTCGAACACTTGCGGGACCCAAGCAACGTCGACTGTGGCCGTGAAGCGGTAGGCGTTTTCACAACCTTCCAGCAGGCACAGCTCATAGCCGTTTTGTTGCAGCGTGCCCGGCGAGGCATCGGTACGCCAGCGCCGCAAGCCGATGGGAAGGTTAAAAGTGTTGGCCAAGGGGATTCCTCCAGAATTTATAAAAAATTATATACTTTGAATAAGTAGAGGATTTTCAGTCCCAAGTCAACTGCCAGAGGTGATGAGTTCCCTGGGAAAGTGCAGAAAAAATAAATAAATGTACGCTTAAGAAAAATCGCTTACGTCTTGATATGAGACTTTTTAAATGATATACACAGCAGTGAAATAAAACTTATGCAAGGAGAGTTTTCATGCTCGGTCACCAATCAACCTTGGTCATGTACGAGGAGGAACATCAGCGGATTACCCAATTACTGGGTAAGCTGCTGCGCGAGTCCAATTCAAAAGTTATCTTTCTCGTCGACAAAAATGGCCAGTTGATCGCCTCTAGCGGCGAGACCGCTAATCTCGATACTACCAGTCTGGCCTCGTTGACGGCCGGCAATATAGCAGCCACCGGCGGCCTGGCGAAGTTAATCGGCGAAAAGGAATTCTCCATCCTGTTCCACGAGGGGGAAAAGGATAATATTCATATTTCGATCGTCGGTGGACGGGTGATTCTCGTCGTCATCTTCGATCAACGCAGCTCCCTTGGTTTGGTCCGCCTGCGGGTCAAAAAAGCCAGCGCCGAGCTGGCGACCGTCTTCGAGGGCCTGGCCAAGCGGTCCGAGCAGAAAAGCAGTCAGGGCCCTAGCCCCTTCTCTGAAATTACCGACGACGATATTGACAACCTCTTTAACTGATCGGGATTCACAGGATGTCTTTTATAAATTACGCATCGCGTGAAATAAACTGCAAGATTGTCTATTACGGTCCAGGGCTTTGCGGCAAGACCACCAACCTGCAATTCATCTATACCAAGACCGCCAGTGAAGCCAAGGGCAAGATGATCTCCCTGGCCACTGAGACTGAACGTACCCTGTTTTTCGACTTTCTGCCCTTGGCGCTCGGAGAGATTCGCGGCTTCAAGACCCGCTTCCACCTCTACACGGTTCCCGGGCAGGTGTTTTACGACGCCTCCAGAAAGTTAATCCTGAAAGGGGTCGATGGGGTGGTGTTCGTTGCTGACTCGCAGGAAGAGCGGCTTGATGCCAATATTGAAAGTTTGGAAAACCTGCGCGACAATCTTGAAGAGCAGGGCTTCGATCTGGATAAAATCCCTTTTGTCATTCAGTATAACAAACGCGATCTGCCCAACGTCTCCTCGGTCGAAGAGCTCAACAATCTGCTCAACGAGCGCAAGGTGCCCGAATTGGAGGCCTGCGCCACTACCGGTGAAGGGGTTTTCGAAACCCTCAAGGCGATCGCCAAAATGGTGCTGACTGACCTGAAAAAGGGTAGTTGAAAAAGGCAGCGAAAAAAACCTTGACAGCGGTGAGTCAATTTCCTATATTCCGTCACCGCGACACGCTATTCCCCGATAGCTCAGTTGGTAGAGCAGGTGACTGTTAATCACCCTGTCGCAAGTTCGAGTCTTGCTCGGGGAGCCATAAGCTCAAAGGCCGCCTTCACATATGAAGGCGGCCTTTTTATTTGCAGTTTTTTGGGGCGAGAGTGCTCCTGTTAAAGCTGGACACCATGTTGGCAACTGCTTCCGTTCTTAACTCCCATAGTCTTATCCCCCTCCCGATGGAGCGGAGCGAGTCAGCTTCTCCCGCAAATTTCTCATCCCGGTGAAAATCGGGCCGGCAATAGCATCGGGGAATGGATCAGGTAATAGGTCTCCGACCTGATCGATCACCTGATCCAAGCATCCCAGGACCTCGGCGATGATCTCCTCCATGCCATCTGCCGGGAAATGGCAAGCCTTTGCCGTTGACAGCCAGTGGCGATAGAGCATGGCGTTCCAGTCGTAGTGCCGGTTCTTCCCATTCAGCGCCATCGCCATCCTCAGCGGGCGTTGCTCGAGCTGTTTTTTTGCCACGAGGGGAAAGGTGGAAATTACATCATAGAGCGGGGTCAGCTTGAAACCACCGCCCGGAAGTAGAAAAATGCTGAAGTTCTTGGCATGGCCATCAATGGCGGCCAGCAGCCAGAAGACGAGGTTCGCGGTCATGAACAGGCGCCGATCGGCCAGACTGTCGTTTGCGCCGAGCAGCAGTTCCATGATCGATGACATGCCGGGGCCGCCATCGCTTTCGTATTTCAGCGCTGGCGGAACATTCAGAGCCTGGCACATATCTTCCTGCGGCAGACGGATCAGCCAGGACTTGTCCGTTGCCCAGCGCCGGTCGAAGCGTTCGACAACTAGAACTTTGGTGCCAGCAAAGGAGTGCATTTCCGTATCGGCAACGGGAAGGCCGAAGGCCTTGAGGATGGCATGGCAAAGCCATTCGTTTTCGACACTGTCGGAGAGGTCCATGCCGCTGTGTTCGATATGCCCGATCGGCAGCTTGAAAATGTGGCTGGTCGGCGTGGAGCCCAACGGCAGATGCCATTGGCCTGCGAGTTTGAGCAGGGCGGTTTTCTCCTGGGCACCGGCGACCGAAATGCGGAAATCCTTATCCTCCCGCATTCCCAGAGGCATGGTCCGATAGTTTTTCAGCGTTTCGGCAATTTCCGCATCGCTGAGCGGGTCCGCTTCGATTTTTCTGACATCGACCTGGCTATCTTCCGGAAGGAGCTGCAATGCTCCGACGCAGTCCCTGCCGATATGGCACAAGAGGTCAAAGCCTCTATTCGATGCTGCGCCGAACCTTCTTTGGATCCGGTTCCGGATCGGCTGGCTGTTAGGCAGCAGGTTGTCGAAATAGTTTTCAAGCCTATCGCCGGCGTAGGCCTGCTCAGCCAAAGGCATCGAGAGGGACAGCGGCCGACCTGAGCTGCTTTCGAGCCAGGAATGATCATAGCTGAACTCGAGCCTGCCATTGGCTGCGCGGGTCAGGGTACCGACCTTCTCCCCATTCATGTAGGCGAATAGTTCTGCTCTTTGGCGTTTGCGACCCATTTACCAGTTGTCTCCTTCGCCGTGGCCGGTTTCCTTTTCTATCGGTTTTACAGTCACTTCCAACTCCAGTGCCGACATCAGGCGAAATAGGGTGTCAATGCGGGCATTGGACTCTCCGCGCTCAATGCGCGACACCATGGCTTGGGTGATCCCGACAAGGTTTCCCGCTTGGTCCTGGGTCAGCCCTTTTTGACTTCTGGCCGACTTGAGGATCTGGCCTAGAACTTTGGGTGAAGTGGCTCTTTGCATGGTTTCGAACTCCGCTCTGCATATCGAATTAAGCATAAAACAAAAATATATCTAATACGGCATAAAGTCAAATTAGGCCTAAAAAGGCATATGGCGGACATATACTTAATTCGGTATATGAAGCTCATGAGGTTATTTCAAAATCTTCTTTTTAGATGTCTGGCACGGCCTTGGATTTGTTTTGGCAACGAAAGGACCTCTTCCCCGGTGTTAAGCTCTGATCGGGTTGGTGAGCCAAAAAAAAACAATGGCCTACAGATGAAATTCTGTAGGCCATTGTTGCTTGAATTCGATGCTACCCAGCGTACCGCCTCTCCTTACTCCCCATTCGGCTGCCCCATACGCAACGGCCCACCGCGCGCGGTTGACCAGAGCAGGCAGTTATCAGCTGAGCCTGGAACAGTGAAAACATCCATGCCGTGATCGAAGGTCTGGACGAAGATCTCGAGCTGGCCGTCGCCATCCAAGTCGCCAACCGCTGGGGCGGCCGGGGCACCGCTGCCGTTGCCGTTATGGCCGGGGTTGGGCAGGGGGATGTCGTGCAGCAGGCTGCCGTCGGCGCCGAGGATCAGCAGGTTGCCTGAATCTTGGACGTCGGGGGCACCGTAGGTGGCAAAGAGTAGTTCAGGCGAGCCGTCCTGGTTGAGGTCGGCGGCGGTGACCTCGGAGGCGTACATCACCGGCTTGCCGTGGGTGAAATTGAAGCGCCAGAGTTCGTTGGCGCTGGCGTCGAAGGCATGGATGAAGCCGTCGTTCAGCGAGACGACGATTTCGGGGGCGGTATCACCCTGGATGTTCACCGTGGTTGCAGCCGGCACGCCGTTGGGCGGATACCAGCCGGCCACACTGATCGGCCATTCACCCCGGGGTAGCTGTTCCCAACCGGGCTTGCGCATCGCCGAGCGGCTGCCGTCGCCGTGGGCGCCTTCGAGGACCATGACGGCGTAAGCCTGGGTCTCATAAGGCTCGTTCTTCTCCACGTTCGGAATCCCGATCACCTCATTTTTACCGTCACCGTCAAGATCGACGACGTTGGGGGGCGAAGCGGTCCACTGCAGCCACTCCTGGCGGCTCGGGTGGGGCCAGTCGCCCTGGTGCAGGTGGTAGTGGTTCTCCTCCACCTGCGGGTCGGCCCAGCGGATGAACTGCCCCCAGGTCATCGGCAGCCCACTGTAGCCGCTCTGGCGGTTGCTGAACCAGGGGGCGGCGTCGATCGCCACACCGTCGTGGTTGAAGGCCTGGATATGATGGTTGTCGTAGGTGGCGAGGATTTCCAGTTCGGGATCATCGTCGATATTGCCGATCCCGACATTCAATCCATAGCAGCCGTAGCCGTTGTGGCCGGAGCCGTTGCGGTCGGCATCGCCCCCTTCGCCGCTGCGATTATTGTAGCGGGGCCAGGCGGGAAAAGAGACGCCTGCCGGCTGATAGGACGAGCCATTCGCGGCAAAGACAAACACCTGGGCGCCGCCGCTGGCAGTGTTGGCGGTTTGGGTGGTGGTGGCGACCACTTCGATACTGCCGTTGCCGTCCAGATCGGCTGCGGCCAGACCGCGGACTTCGGGACGGTTGCCAGCGCTGGTGGTGTCGGCGGGCCAGCCGCTTTTCAGCTGCAGGCCGCCGCGCCATTCATAGGCGTAAACCTCGTGGCCGTTGCCGTAGATGATTTCGGTGATGCCATCCCCCTCCAGGTCGGTCACCAGATGCGGGGCGTAGATGCGCCCTGTGCCGCCATCAGCCCGGTCGAGCAGGTTGCCGTTGCTGCCGAAGACATACAGCGAATAGTAAGCGGCAATCAACTCCTTGTTGCCATCGCTGTCCAGGTCTGCGATCACCGGCGAGGCATACCAGCTGGTCTGACCGGTCAGGTTCCTCCAGAACTGGGGCGCGGCCACTTCGCCAGCACTCTGGCCGATGGCGCAGACCGGGTTGCGTTCACCTCCGGTGGCGCTGCCGCCGACCGGCGGGGTATTTGCACTGCCTGGGCCTGCCTGACTCCCGGAGGATCCTGACCCGCCGGAGCAGCCGATCGGCAGCAGACTGCAAAGGCAAAGCAGCAGGCTGCTTAGGACCACCGACTGAAGCCTTTTTCTCCGCCAGGTGCGTTGGTTTCTTCCCGTAGCGAAGGCCGCCAGATCTTGGCGGCTGGGGTGTTTACGGAGGCGTACTTCTGGGCAGGATCTCTTGAACTGATTGCGGGGCATAGCTGCCCTCCTTTGAAAGTCGACTTTACATTTGAGGTTTCATTTTTCGAGATGCAGCAGGAAGAATACTATCAAAAAAGCTATTTGCAAAAAATAAATAACCAATCTCACAGGCGGTAAAGCTATAGATTAAATTAACGAACTAGAAATAATGTCCAGCTGCCTTGTTTCCTCGTAGAAAGGTGTTAATTATCAAGGGATCGAGAAGATAACAGGTCTCAACAGCACCAATCCTTCTGTGAGGGGGGGGACGGAACGTGACGGGTATTTGGGACGAAGATGACCGAACTGCCGCAGGATATTGGTCCTAGTGGTGCGTTCGGTTTTCTGTTTTTTGAGGTTTTCTGCCACTTCCGGAAACTATTTTTTCTACTACCAAGAATTCCACACCGAGCCTGTCCTGCAGACTGAAAGGAGGTGAATTCCGGTCAGGTCGAATACCCTTACATTCTTATAGCCTCTTCGATGGGATGCCAAAGAATGAGGCGGGCGAAGCAAACAAGGAGGCAATAATGAAAAGTCGATGGAGAATCTTATCCTTGAGCGCAGCTATTCTGCTGCTCTCCATGGTCGGTATGGCCGGTGCTTCCGGCGATCCGTCCCTGAGTCTGAAGGAACAACTGGGTAAAAAGCTGTTTTTTGACGCCAACCTGTCCACCCCCAAGTTTCAATCTTGCGCGGTCTGCCATCTGCCCGCAGCTGGCTGGGTAGGCCCCGACATGAAGATCAATTCCCATGGGGCGGTCTACGAAGGCGCGGTTCACGGTCGCTTCGGCAACCGTAAACCACCCAGCTCCGCTTATGCGACGCTGAGCCCTATCTTTCATTACAACGAGGATGAAGGGCTTTTTGTCGGCGGCAACTTCTGGGACGGCCGTGCCACCGGAGAAAACCTTGGTAATCCGGCGGCTGACCAGGCCCTGGGTCCATTCCTGAATCCGGTAGAGCAGAACAATCCCAGCAAGAAGGTGGTTTGCGAGAAGGTCGTAGCGTCCCAATATGTTGAGCTGTGGACGGCTGCCTGGGGAGAGCCGATCTCCTGTTCCGATATGGACGATGTGGAAAAGAACTACGATCGCATCGGTCTCGCGATTGCCGCGTACGAGGATTCCGCTGAGGTCAACCAGTTCTCCTCCAAATGGGATTATTACCAAAAGGGGATGGCCGAGTTGACGGACATGGAAGAGCGAGGCAGGATGCTGTTCTTCGGGCCGAATGACAACGACGGCACATTGGCAATGGACGAGGGAGCCGGCTGCTCTGCCTGTCACACCTTTGATAGAGATTCCGGCTTGGACTCCGATATCGCCTTTACCGATTTCACCTTCGACAACATCGGCACCCCCAAGAATCCCGAGAACCCCTTCTATCGGATGGATAAGGTCTATATCTATGTCGAGGGCAAACGCGTGCCCATAAACCCCGACGGCAAGAGCTGGATCGACCCGGGCCTGGGTGGTTTTCTTGAAACTAGGCATGAATGGATGGGGTTTGCCGAAGAAAACAAAGGCAAACAAAAGGTGCCGACGGCGCGCAACCTCGACCTGAAGACCCATCCAGAATTTGTCAAGGCCTACACCCACAACGGTTTTTTCAAAACCTTAGAAGGGCTGGTGCACTTCTACAACACCCGCGACATCAAGCGGACCTGCGACGAAGGCATGCCTTTCGATGCCACCGACGACTACACCGAGGCCATGGCACTGAAAAAAGACTGCTGGCCCGCTCCAGAGGTGGCCAGCAACGTCAACACCGAGGTACTCGGCAACCTCGGCCTGTCAGAAAAAGATGAAGAGGCGCTGGTCGCCTTCATGCAAACCCTTTCCGATGGCTACATGGATCCCTTCGACGGCAAAGACCTTTACGATGGCTACTGCATGGGCTGCCATGGCAGTGCAGACCCGGCCGACATGGGTCCGGCGCCAGTCGCACCGCGCAAGGCTGTTGGAGCCCGCAGCTGCTCGATCAAGGGAGCGATCTACGGGACCTATGTCTTCAAAAACGGTGTCAAGCCGATGCAATTCATGCAAGGTGCATTCACCGATGAGCAAATCATGATGATTTCGGATTACTTGAATTCCTTCGACGACATCAGCGGTCAGCAGCGCTATGTGACCACCTGCGCCGGTTGTCATGGCATTGATGCTATGGGTGGCAGGGTCGATGAAGAGGTCGCTGGCGAAGATGCCTATGACATCAAGGAAGCCATTTACGAGGAACGGCCGATGCGTTTCCTTAACTGCCTGCCGCGTGAGGACGTCTACGATATCGGTGGTTTCCTGGAATACTATGATGATAGTGATGATAGTGATGATGATAAGGACAAAGATGAGGATTGAAAACCCTATAGGGTTTATATCCTAGGGATCTGATTGATATGTTTTTAGCGCCCCGTAGTGGGGCGCTTTTTAAAACCCAATGGCTACAGGCCGATAGTGGCAAGGCCTTTTTGGATCGCATCCTGATTGAACGGTTTGGTCAGGTAACCCTCACAGCCCTGCTTAAAGGATGACATGATGGTTTTGGCGTCGGCCATGGCCGTCACCATTAACACCTTTGCTGCGGTTTCCAGTGAGTTGATGCCATGCTCCTGCTCATAGGCCCTGATCTGTTTGAGGACTTCAGGGCCGCTAAGTCCAGGCATGTCGACATCGAGGGTGATCAGTTCGTAAGGCTGATCTTCCAGATGGGCTTTAACAAACAGTTCCAGCGCTTCTTCGCCACTGCCCGCGGCATCGCACTCACCGCGAGAGGCAAGTAGCAGGCTGATTTTTTTTAAACTGACAAATTCATCGTCGACCACTAAGATTTTCATCGGTTACTCCTTTACCCTGCGGGGCTGGGTGCTTCTGTTGCGTTGATGAAGCGGTTTAATTCTATCTTTACCTGGTTAAAGCTCTCTTCGAGTAAGGGTAGCTTAGCTTCGGTAGCGAGTTCCTCGAGTTGCCGGGCGGCCTCGGCAAGGGGGACGGCCATCAGGTTGCCGGCTCCACCTTTGATGGCGTGAGCCTCTTTTCTCACCGTCTCTGAATTCTCGATTGCGATCGCCTCGCCGATCCGCTCCAGTTGTTTTCCAGAGTGCTCAATGAAGCCATCGATGACCGTTTGTAAAAAGGCTTCATCACCGTCAAATTCTTCAATCGCCTTAGCGTAATCAATCGCTAAGTTGCGCTCACCGGACTCATCGGTAGAATTCGGGCGACTTGATTGCTGGGGCTGGTCGCTGGTCCATTTTTCCACCAGCCTGAGCAGATCGGCCCTGCGGAGCGGTTTGGTAATGTAATCGTCCATGCCGGCCAGCAGGCACTGTTCACGGTCTTCAGATTTGGCATGGGCGGTCATGGCGGCAATCGGAATCTGGTGCTTTTCGACCCTGTTCTTATTGCTAACCATGGCAGCGATTTTCTGCTCATGGGCGCGGATTGCAGCTGCCGACTCCAGTCCATTTAAAACCGGCATATCGATATCCATCAAGATCATGTTGAACTGTCTGGCTTTGAACTTTTCCAGGGCGACGTGCCCATTTTCGGCAATCGTGACCTGGTAACCGGCCTTTTCCAGGTGCCGACGGGCGACTTGCTGATTGGTCGGATGGTCTTCGGCTAACAGAATCTGCACGTTGCTGCGGCTTTCATCTTTTAACAGGTGTTTGGTGATCAGGGCTTGGTGGGAGGTTATTGCCTGAGCAGCAGGATTGAGGATGAGGCCGATTGCCTTGCGTAGCTCTTCCTGTTTAATCGGTTTGGGCAGATAGCCTTGGACCCCAATTTGCCGGCAGAAATCGGCATCCCCTTTTTGGCCGATGGAGGTCAGTGCTAGCGTCGGGATGGTGGCTAGGTTGGGGTTGGCCTTGATGTTTTTCAGCACCAGGCTGCCACCCATTTCAAAGATCTGCAGGTCGGCGACAATGAGATCGAAGGGGGATTGCAATGCCGGCTGACTTTGGTCGTTAATGCTGAGGTTCATATGATCCGGCAGTTCGGTCACCAAGCAGCCCCAGGATTCCAGATACTCAGTCAAAACAAAAGAGCTGGATGGATTGCTAGTGACCAGCAGCACCTTGGTGTTCTCCAGGTTGATTTCTGCCGCCAGCTGGGCCATCTGTTGCTCGGCCGGCCTTGGGAACTTCAGCTTCACCCAGAAGGTGCTGCCTTGGTTAGCATAGCTCTCGACCCCAATCGTACCACCCAGAAGTTCGGTGAGCTGTTTAGCGATGGTGGTGCCGAGTCCGGTACCGCCATATTTTCTGGTGGTTGAACTGTCGGCCTGCATAAATCCTTTGAAAATATCCGCTTGTTTCTCTTTGGCAATGCCGATACCGGTATCTTTAACTTTCAAGCAGATCTCGATTTCTTCTGGTGTCTCAGCTCCTTTTTCAACCATCACAGCGATTTCACCCTTGGCAGTAAATTTCAAAGCATTGCTCGCCAGGTTGTACAGGATCTGCTTGATCCGGATCGGGTCGCCGATCAATCTCGGTGAAATACTCGGACAGACATAAGAGATAAAATCGAGCCCTTTTTGATGGGCGCGTAACGCGATGCTGGTTGAGATATCCTCTATAATATTGCGCAGATTAAAGGGGATTGCCTCGAGTTCCAGCTTGCCCGCTTCAATTTTTGAGAAATCGAGCACATCGCTGACCAACGCCAGCAGAGTATTCGCCTCCGACATGATCGTGTTCAGGAGGTCCTGCTGCTCCATACTCAACTCAGTATCCAGACAGATTTCAGTCATCCCCAGAATGCCATTGATGGGAGTGCGGATTTCGTGGCTCATATTGGCCAGAAATTGACTTTTGGCTTGGTTTGCTGCTTCGGCCTGCTGTTTGGCTTCATTCTGCTTGGTGATATCGGTAAAGCTTTCGATGATGCCGAGCAGCTCGCCTTCAGAGGAGCGGAAAGCGGATGCTGACAGATCGCATTGAATCTGTTGGCCATCTGGCCGGGTTTTGGTAATTTCAATTTGAACTTTTTCTTCGCCGTTTTTAATCCGTTGCAAAGCGCAATCGGCGGTGTTGCAATTTTCCCCGGGGAACAGCTCGTAGCACTTATTGTTTATCAAGTGGCCCTGATGGCTGCCCAGTAGGGATAAGAAGGGTTGATTAAACCGCAGGACGTTGAAATTGCAGCCGATGATTCGCATGCCGTTGCCGGCAGTTTCGAAGATTTGATTCAGCTCAGCATTGGTTGAGCGCAGGGCTGCTTCAGTGCTTTTATTGAGTTCGATCGCCTCTTCCAGCTCGGTATTGGTCGATTCTAGCATTATCGTCCGTTCATGGACGCGTTCTTCCAGCTGTGTCTGGGCCTTCTGAAGGCTTTTTTCAATGCCGATTCGCTTGTTGATTTCCTGCTCAAGAATGCGATTTTTTTCGGTTAATTCAGCGGTTGTGGTGTTGATGTTGTGCAGCGCCGCTCTGGTCAGATTCATCACCAGCCAGACAAAAATCGCTCCGCCGAGAAAGACGCTGGAGGTCAGGATTTCCAGCGGGATGAGGGTCTTATTGATCAGAATATAGATATAAGCGATATAGCCGAACAGGAAAAAGGCCATCAGGATGTTCAGAAAAAACCACTTTTTCTGCTGCTTTTCAGGTGCCTTACGTCTGGTATTGATACTCAGCAGATTGCTGTAGAGCATCAGGAAAATGCCAACCATGACCTGCAGGATACATATTGCGTTCATCGACAGCATTCGCGCGAGCCCCTTTGATTAGGGAATTCTATAGGTTTTTGTAGAAAAATAAAATAGATTTAATAATTATATTGTTAAATAATATTAGCTCCTCTGCTGCAGAGAACCTCGCTTTTGTTGTCGGGGCCTTGCGGAAGGGGTTCTTTTTGGAAATCTGCCATGATATAAGGAGTTTAAAGTTGTTAATCAGATGTGCTCGGAGATGCAATGGCAGAAAAAAGAGATATTAAACGCAAGCGGAAGCGGTTGAAAATCCGCTTTGGAGTGGAATATCCCCGGCGGGTGGCTTTTACCGAAGACCTGTCGCACGATGGCATGTTTATCATTACCGGTCAGCCGGAACGACCGGGATCGCTGATCATTATCGATATGACGCTGCCGGATGAAACCGAAGTCATCGCTTATGGCCGGGTGCGCTGGGCGAAAAAGGTTCCACCGAACCTGGTCAGAGTGGCCAGCAAGGGGGGGATGGGAGTCGCTCTGCTCCGTTTTGATAGGGGTCAAGAGGCCTACCTGGCGCTTGTCGAAGAGCTGCGGCACTGATATCTTTCCTGTTATGAACGATTCCCGGGTTAATCCTGAGTATCTGCCGGCGGTTTCGCCCGATTTGCTGCTGATCCATAAGGGCCAGGCGGGCTGGCAACTGCAGGCGGTTTCTGAGCGGCTGGCTGAAGGGCTGCAGATCGCCCAGCAGGCGGTGTACGGGCGTTCGCCAGCTGCGCTTTTCCCCCAAGCCGTGCCGTCGCTGGAGAGCCTGGCCGATGAGGTGTTGGAACAGGGCGGCGATCTTGCCGATGTGAAAATTCGCCTGCACCCTGACCTGGCGGTGCAGCTGGCCGATGTTCAGTTCGCTGGACTGACGGACGATTACCAGGGGCAGCTGGTGCAGATCCGCCTGCGTGGTGAAACCCCGGCCAGTCGTCAGGAGACCGGTTTCCGTAATCTGGTCGGCAGCAGTCCGGCGATGCGCGAGGTGTTCCGTAAAATCTCCCTCTATGGTGCTTCGGATGCTGCGGTGGTCATCACTGGGGAAACCGGTGCCGGTAAGGAGTTGGTAGCCCAGGCGCTGCACGAGGAAAGTGACCGTCACAACCGGCCTTTCGCCGCCTTGAACTGCACGGCGATCAGTGAACAACTGCTCGAATCGGAACTGTTCGGCCATGAGCGAGGTGCTTTTACCGGGGCGGTACGGGAGCATCGCGGCTATTTCGAACGCGCTGATGGCGGCACCCTGTTTCTGGATGAGATCGGCGACATGCCGCTGCATATCCAAAGCAAGTTACTGCGCGTGCTTGAGGATGGCCATGTCCAGCGGGTTGGCAGCGAGAAGAGCCGTCAGGTCGATGTGCGGGTGATCGGGGCGACCAATGTGCCGCTGGAGCAGGCGGTCAGCGAAAATCGCTTCCGCGCCGATCTTTACCACCGGCTGGCCGTGCTGCGCATCCATCTGCCGCCGCTGCGTGAGCGGGGGGAGGATATTCCGCTGCTCGCCGAGCAGTTTCTGCAGCAATTCAATGCCAAATACAACAAGGGGGTGCAGCGTTTGACCAGCGAAGCGACTCGTCTGCTGCAGTCTTACCTCTGGCCGGGCAATGTCCGTGAGCTGCGCAATGTGTTGGAGCGGGTGGTGGTCGAGAATGACACTGAGTTGATCGGTGCCCGCGCCTTTGCCGAGTGGATTCAGGAGCGCCAGCAATTCGCTGCAGCTCCGGCTAGCCTGGCTATGGTTGCTGAAAATCCAAGAAATCTGCCGGTGGTCCTGCCTTATCGGGGCGTGCAGCGGGATGATCCTTTTGTCGATGTCGACCTGATACCGGGTCGCCGGAGCCAGGGGCGGCCTGCTGAGCTTGACGCAGCGATGATCCGCGACGCTTATCGGGCCGCGGGGGGCAACCTGTCAGCGGCCGCGCGTCGGTTGGGGGTGCATCGTGCCACCCTCTACCGTCATCTGCAGCGTTTAAATCTTACCCGCAACGATCTTTCCTGAAATATTCCATGCCTTCAGAGCTGCGACGTCGCAACCGTCGCAACTTGGAATGGCTGCGACATTCTTGCGACGTCGCAACTTTCTGCCTGTCTGCTTGATGATATCTCTATCTCCTCAAAAAATAAGCAACCTTTTGGTTTTATTGCAGTTGGCATCCCCTTTGTAAAAGAAAGAGGCACGAACCGAAAAACAGCAATAACGTCACCCAAGGAGGAAAGATATGTTCGGTCTACAAATGTTTAACGAAATGGAAAAGCTACAACGGGAAATGGATCAGGTCTTTCGTGGCACCGGGCTTTGTGAACCTGCCAGGGCTCAGCAACTGGCCAGCAGGCTTAAACTGCGCGACACTGGGGAGGCTTTTGTGGTTGAAGCCCCGCTGCCGGGAATTGACAGCGATAAGCTGGAGATCAACGTGCTTGGCCGGCGCTTAAGCCTGAGTGGTGAATATCGGGCTGAGGAAGTTGCGGACAATGCGCTCTGGCATCGTCAGGAGCGGCCCTCGGGCGCCTTCAAACAGGCAATTCATTTGCCGGCGGCGATCGACGCAGACAAGGTCGAAGCTGAGTACAAGCATGGCACCCTGAGGGTGAATTTGCCCAAAGCTCAATCGGCGAAGCCGCTGAAAATAGCTGTGAAGACTGATTAAGCTGAGTCGAAACAAGAATCTTAGCAGATAACAGAGTTGCCACATCAAGGAGCCAAATCATGACTGAGAAACATATGCCTATGCAAAAGAATAACGGGAAGCAAAAACTCGAAAGGGCGGTGCCTATCAATCGCTACACGCCGGCGGTAGATATTTACGAGACTGAAGAAGAGCTGGTGCTCTTTGCCGAGATGCCGGGGGTTGACGAGCAAGGCCTACAGGTTGAGATCGACCGCAACCTGCTGACCCTTGAGGCAGAGATTTCTGGCAGCGAAGGCGATGCCAAAAGTGCCTACTATCGTCAGTTCAAACTCTCCGCTGGTTTCGAGGCGGACGCTGCCGAAGCTGGGATGAAAGATGGGGTTTTGCGGCTGCGGCTGCCGAAGGCCGAAGCGGCCAAACCGAAAAAGATCGCGGTGAAGACTCTGCATTAACCGCAGAACCAGGGCCGGGGTCGTAAGCGACCCCGGCTTTTTTTCGCCAAGAATCGACAGGTTGGATATACTTACAGCTAGCCAATAATATCGCCCTGCCTCAGGCTAAAAGCTGGTTATGGAATAGTGCATAAACAACTTTTGGCCTGAGAGGACCGGATAACCTTCAGGGAGTCAGAAATGATCGATCTTAACCGCACCACGCAAAAAGTTCAGGAGGCTCTCCAGTCTGCCCAGGCTGTGGCGCTGCGTCACGGACATGCCGAAATTGATGGCGAGCACCTGATTCTGGCACTCTGTGAGCAACCGGGCGGGTTGGCGTTGCGCCTCTTGCAGAAACTGCAGATTTCCCCTGAGAGCCTGTTGCAGGAATTGCGTGAGGAACTGGAACGCCGTCCGCGGGTCAGCGGTCCTGGCGCCGACAGCAGTCAATTGTATGCCAGTCGCCGTTTGAGCCAGCTGCTGCTGCAGGCCAGCGACGAAGCCAAGCAGCTGAAGGATGAATATGTCAGCGTCGAGCACCTGCTGCTGGCAGCGGTGGCTGAGGGCGAGCGCACCATGGTTGGCCGCCTGCTGCAAAAACAGGGGCTGAATCGCGATAAACTGCTGCAGGTTTTAACTGAACTGCGCGGCAGCCAGCGGGTCACCAGCCAGGACCCGGAAGCGACCTATGAGGCATTGGAAAAATACGGCCGCGACCTGGTCGAAGCGGTCAAGCAAGGGAAGCTCGATCCGGTCATCGGCCGAGATGATGAGATCCGCCGGGTGATCCGCATCCTGTCGCGCAAGACCAAAAATAACCCGGTGCTGATCGGTGAACCGGGGGTTGGTAAGACCGCCATTGTCGAAGGCTTGGCGCATCGAATCGTGCGTGGCGATGTCCCCGAAGGGTTGAAAGATAAAACGGTTTATTCTCTCGATATGGGGGCGCTGGTTGCTGGTGCCAAGTATCGCGGAGAGTTCGAAGAGCGGCTTAAGGCGGTACTCAAGGAGATCCACGACAGTGACGGACGGATCCTGCTGTTTATCGATGAATTGCATACCATCGTCGGCACCGGCAAGAGTGAGGGTGCCATCGACGCCGGGAATATGCTCAAGCCGATGCTCGCGCGTGGTGAGCTGCACTGTATCGGTGCCACAACCTTGGATGAATACCGCCAGTATCTGGAAAAAGATCCGGCTCTGGAGCGACGTTTTCAGCCGGTGATGGTGGAGCAGCCGACAGTTGAGGACACGATCAGTATCCTGCGTGGCCTTAAAGAGCGTTACGAGGTCTACCACGGGGTACGGATTCAGGACAATGCCCTGGTTGCCGCGGCTGGTTTGAGCCATCGCTATATCGCCGATCGCTTTTTGCCGGATAAGGCGATCGATCTGGTCGATGAGGCCTGTGCCACCATCCGCACCGAGATCGATTCGATGCCGGCCGAGCTGGATGCCATTACTCGGCGCTTGATGCAGCTGGAGATCGAAGAAGCGGCCCTGAAAAATGAGTCAGATGCGGCTAGCCGCGAGCGCTTAAAGGTGCTGCAGAAGGAACTGGCTGAACTGCGAGAGCAGGAACAAGCAATGTCTGCCCAGTGGCAGCTGGAAAAAGGCGGTATCCGCAGTGTGCAGCAGCTCCGTGAAGAGATCGAACAGCTGCGCCTGGCGATCGCCGAGGCGGAACGCAGCTACGATCTGAATCTCGCCGCCGAACTCAAGCATGGTAAGCTGCCGGAATTGGAACGGCAGCTGCAGACTCAGGAAGAGCGGCTACAGAATGCCGATGACAGTGAAAAGATGCTGCGTGAGGAGGTGACCGAAGAGGAGATTGCCGAAATCGTTTCGCGCTGGACTGGCATCCCGGTGACCCGACTGGTGGAGGGCGAGCGGGAAAAATTGTTGAAGTTGGATGAAATCCTTCATCAGCGGGTGATCGGTCAGGATGAAGCGGTGCAGCGGGTCGCTGATGCGGTGATTCGCGCTCGCTCCGGCATTAAAGACCCGCGCCGGCCGATCGGCTCATTTATCTTCCTCGGCCCGACCGGAGTCGGCAAGACCGAATTGGCCCGGGCATTATCAGAGGCGTTGTTCGATAGTGAGGAGAATCTGATCCGCATCGACATGTCGGAGTATATGGAAAAACACGCCGTCAGCCGCTTGCTCGGTGCCCCGCCTGGCTATGTCGGTTATGAGGAGGGTGGCCAGTTGACCGAAGCGGTGCGCCGCCAGCCCTATGCGGTGATTCTTTTCGACGAGATCGAAAAGGCCCATCCCGACGTCTTTAATGTCTTGCTACAGATTCTTGATGACGGCCGGGCCACCGATGCCAAGGGGCGCACGGTAAGTTTTAAGAACGCGGTGATTATCATGACCTCGAACATTGCTTCGCAGCATCTGCTGGAAGGGATTCGCGACGGTCAAATTCCCCCGGCGGTTCGTCAGCAGGTTGAATTGGAACTGCAGCGGAATTTCCGTCCTGAATTCCTCAATCGGGTCGACGATACCATCCTGTTTACGCCGCTCAACCGGGAAGAAATCGGCCAGATCGTTCAGCTGTTGACCGAAGAACTGCGTCAGCGATTGGCCGAACGGCGGTTGGGTCTTGAACTCAGCCAAGCCGCCTGCGATTTCATCGCCGAAACCGCTTACGATCCGGTCTATGGGGCCCGGCCGCTGAAACGCTATCTGCAGCATCAACTGGAAACCCGTATCGGGCGGGCATTGATCGGTGGTGAAGTGGCCGAAGGTGGCACCGTGCAGGTTGATGTCGAGGCCGATGAACTGCAGGTGAGCATAAAAGCAGAATAATTCTGCGGTCAATTTGTCGAAAATGCTTGTCAATTTATGAAAACAACGTATAATCTGACCATAAAGGTAAACATTAGCAGCATCTCTCAATAAGGGGGAAAATATGCGTATCGATATTCTCTGTAAGCCTGGAAAACCGGAGAGTTGTCAAGGGACGGTGGAAAATGTCCGCGAGGCCCTGAGTAAACTGGGGGTCGAAGCTGAGGTTCATCAGTTCAGTGACTCGCGAAAAATGATTGATAACCGGATATATGTGGTTCCGGCTTTGTTGATCGATGATCAGGTGCGAATCGCCGGTCGAATTCCTGCCGTTGAAGAGGTCGTTAACTTTATTGCTGAGCGTCCCCGCTACCTGAAAGAGGTCGCCGAGGTCGCTTGAGCGAGCCCATCAAAGCCCGCCATATCATTAAAGGTTCCCACGCCGAAGTTGCTGGGAACCTTTACTTTTTACAGGTGCTCAGGTAGGCTTATCGTCTATTTCTGACGGAGGACAGGAGCAATGGCGAAGATCCTGCTGGTTGATGATGTGGAACTTTTTTTAGAGCTGGAACGCTCATATCTGGACGGCTGCGGCTATGAGCTGGTGACCGCCTCATCCGGAGAAGAAAGCCTCAAGCGCTTGGACAAAATTGTCCCGGATCTGCTGCTGCTCGATTTCTATATGCCGGGCATGGACGGTGACGAGGTCTGCCGCTTGATCCGTGACCATCCTCGTTGGCAAAAACTGCCGATTCTGATGGTCACCGCGGCCGGCAAGCCCGAAGAGGTGCAGCGCTGCCTGCAGGCGGGCTGCGACGACTACATCACCAAGCCGGTCAATAAGCAGGAATTGCGTGAAAAGGTGCAGCGCCTGCTCGGTGACGTCCAGCGGCGTAACGGTGAACGGGTTGCAGTGCAGATGCCGGCGCAATTGCGTGAAGGGGAGCGCTTGCATGTGGCCAGCACCAAAGATCTGTCGACCAGTGGCGTCTGTCTGAAAACCTCGGTACCTTTGGCGGAAAATACCGCTCTGGAAATCAAGCTGGAGCTGCCGGGTGGCCAGCCGTTGGCCCTGTTCGGCAAGATAAAACGTGCTGCCCGACAGCCGGAAGATGGCTGTGGCGTTTATTTCCTCCATCCCGACCCGGCCAGTAAGGAGCAGATTGACGGTCTGGTTCGAAGCACCCAGGCGGCGCAGCGTGAGCAGGAAGGGGCCGATCCGCAGTTTAATCAGCGGATGCTCAGCCTTGAAGAAGAGTGTTCCAGACTGCGCAGAGATCAGGAGGAGGCCAACCGGCGGATTGGTGAGCTGGAGCAGGAAAATCTTGAATTTGCCAACCAACTGGTCCAGGTCGAGGATGTCAATAATAACTTGACCAATCTCTATATCGCCTCATCGCGTCTGCACTCCACCCTGGATCGGGAAGAAACTCTGGAGATCATTAAAGAGGTGGTGATCAACTTTATCGGTGCGGAAAAGTTTGCCGTGTTTCTGTATAGCAAGGCGAACAACCGGCTCAGTTTCGAAACCGGAGAAGGGTTTGAGGAATCCGATGTCTTCCCGGAAGTTCCACTGGGCGAGGGGGTCCTCGGCAGGACCGCCGCCAGTAAAGAAAATTACTTTTATGATGGGCTGCTCAGTGAAGGCTCGGATGATCCGCTAGAGCCGATTGTGGCGATACCGCTGATTATTCAAGGGCAGATGATCGGCCTGCTGGCAATTTACCAGCTGTTTATCCAGAAAGAGCAGTTGGAGTCGATCGATTATCAGCTGTTTTCGATGCTTGGGGAACATGCCGCAACGGCCCTGTTCTCGTCAACCCTGTACGGCAGGTCGGAGCGCAAACGGCAGACTTACCAGGGATTTGTCGATCTGTTGCTTAAGTAACCTGCTGCAGTAACCCTTCCGCGACTGCAAATTCCAAATACTCATCCCCTGCACCCGGCGGCAACTTTTGCAACAGCTGGGCACCGGTCCGTGGCTGTTGTGCCGCCAGCAATAGCGTGGCAAAGTCGTCCTGCAGTGCCTCGCAGAGCAGTTCTCCGTCGCGCTGGAAGAAGATTACCTGATTCGCTGCGGGGCGCAGCTGTTTCAGCAACTTTTTCAGCGGATATCCACCATAAGCTTCCAGCTCTTCCAGATTATGCTGGAACGCCTGCAGTCGAACCGCTGGATGCAATTGCCAGCGTTGTTGGCGCAGCTTGCCGGGCGACGAGCCGGTAGCCGGCGGGCAGTCGCCCGCGAGCAGGGTTTCGGCGCAGCAGTAGTGGTAATTGAGCAGATCAGCACAGAGCGGCTGCAGTTTGCTTAAGCCCGCGGCTTGAAGTTCTGCGGTAATAAAGGCCTGTTGCCGCGGTAGGATTTCTGTCGGCTGCCAGTTCTCGGCAGAAGCAAGCTCGGCCGCGTCAATTCGTTTGTTTGACGCTAGCCAATCGGCGAATCGACCAAGCAGGCCGGCAGGCGATTGTCCCAGAGCCTCGCAGAGTTGCAAAAAGTAACCGACCGCGCGCCCCCGATTGTAAAATATGTCGGTGGCCAGGGCCAGTTGTCGGCTCAGTTGCAGCTGCTCAGCCGGGTAGCTGCGATTCTCTTCAATCAGGTAGGGCGGATGGCTTGCCGCCCGCAGGCCGAATTGCCCCTGCTGGTGATAAAGTTCGGTGCCGGGTAAAATTGCCAACGGAAAAATATCGACCTGATTCGGTTGCTGTTGCAGGGCGAAATCGAGACTTCGGCAGAAGCCGGCATGATTGTCGCCCGGCAGTCCGTAGATCAGATCAAGCCCAAAGGTCACACCGAAATGCGCAAGGTGTGCGAGGGCTGCTTCCATCTGCTCGGCTTTAAAGCTGCGCTGCAAGGGTTTGAGTATCTTCGGTGCCGCCGCCTGCAGACCGATCTGGACCGAACAGCTGAGCTGGCTGAGCAACTCTGCGGTCTCAGAATCGAGGAAATCGGCCTTGGCCTCCAGGTGAAAATGGATCTGCGGCGCGGTTTCGGCCAGCAGTAACAACAGTTGCTTGCCCCGTTCCGGTGGCGCATTAAAGGTTGAATCGAGTACCCAGACCTGACTGACGCCAGAGGCGACAAACAGCTCAAGTTCTGCTTGCAGCCGTTCAAACGGCAGGGGGCGCACCCCCTGGTGGCCTTTGGCGTCGTAGCAGAAAGCGCAGTTGAAATGGCAACCCCGGGCAACTTCCCAGAGCACTCCGGCCCCTTCGGTCAACGGTAGGTCTCCCTGCAGCCAAGGTGATGGCAGGCTGGCCAGGTTGGGGCAGACGGCTGAGGCTGGTTGTTGGTGCTCGTCGTCAGCCGTCTTGAAACCGGCGATTCCAGCCGGGGTTTGGCCTTTTGCCAGTTGTTCCAGCAGCTGCGCGAAGGCCAATTCGCCTTCTCCACAGATAACGCCATCCAGACACCCTTCAATGATCACCTGGCGACTGTCGGCACTGGCCTCTGGCCCACCGGCAAGCAGGATCAGTTCTGGTTGCCGGAGTCGAAGCTGGCAACAAATGCGCAGGATGGTTGTCCGATTCCAGAGATAAAGGGAGAAGGCGATGACCTGGGATTGCGTGGTGAGGATCGCCTGAACGATTTCCGCATCGCTCTGAGAGGCGTACAGGTTGAGCAACTGACTGCTGTGACGCAGGTTTTCGGGAAGGTTGGCTTTCAGGCAGCCGGCGGCGAGGGGAATCGCCTGGGCTGAGCGCCGAACATGGAGGCTGACAAGCAGAGTGCGCATGGGATGCTGATATTTGGTTAACAAAATTCGGACTATTTTTTCAGGCTGACTTTAATACGTGGTTTGCAGCCATTGGTATCGATGCTGAATTCCACCGGTCGATCGCCGTAGCGATGGCGGATTTTTTCCCGTTGATTGTCGAGAAAAGCGGCGATCTTGCCAACGCTGGGGGCGTCACCAGAGATACCGCAGGCCTGGCGGGCATTGTTGAGTTCCTGATGCAGCCGTTCGACCTCATTGTGTTGGGGATGGGCCGGGGTGGGTTGGTTGTCGGCCGGCAGCGCTGGCTTGTTCAGCCTGGCCGTATGACGGTGGTATTTCCCTTCTTCAATCAGGCGCAGAATCCGGTCCCAGTAATGACAATAGGACATGAAGCGTGAGGCGAGCCCCTGGTAGCGGAATTTCAGGTCGGTCTGGATGATGCGCCGGTTGGTGTAATGGCGCAGCCGCTTTGCCAGGGCGGTGCGTTCCCGATAGGGCTCCCGTTTTTCCACTCCGGCAAAGTACTGCTCGTAGCGGATTTCCAGCTCCTTCATCGTGTGCTGAATTTCATCCAGTTCGCCTGCGAGTGCTCGTCGTTCGTCCATACCCTGCTCCTTGGAATTGAGCACTATACCTTGACTGGGGCAGCTTTGTAAATAACCGCCAATTTTAACGGTGAGCCTGAATCTGTTAGGAAAGGGGGGAGAGGATGGAATTTGCCACCAAGCGACTTGACTTGGTGGCCATCGTTCCGAGATAATCGAGTGTTTTTTTACCTCAAATATTCAACCTACTGCTGGGGACGTTATGAAGAGTGCGATGGCTGCGGTGATTCTCGCCGCTGGAAAAGGAACACGAATGAAATCAGCACTGTCGAAAGTGCTGCATCCGATCTGTGGCCAGCCGATGCTGCAGTACCCGTTGCAGGCCGCTATCGGAGCCGGGTTTGACCAGCTGCGGGCGGTTGTTGGTCATCAGGCCGACGATGTCAAACAGGCCTTTGCGGGGGCTGAGGTTGAGTGGGTGGTACAGGCTGAGCAATTGGGCACTGGCCACGCGCTGCTTTGCGCTGCCGAATCACTCAACGGTTTTAGCGGAACCCTGTTGTTGCTCTGTGGTGATGTTCCGCTGTTGCGTTCGGAAACCCTGCAGCAACTTCAGCAATATCACGCCCAGCAGCAGGCGGCAGTGACCGTGCTCACTGCCGATATGCCGAATCCAACCGGTTATGGACGGATTATCCGCGACGGCGAGCAGGTGCTGCGGATCGTTGAAGAAAAAGATGCCGACGCGCAGGAAAAGCAGATCAGCGAAATCAACACCGGCACCTATCTGTTCGACGCCGAGTTTGTTTTCAATGCCCTGAAAACCCTGAAAACCGACAACGCTCAAGGAGAGTATCTACTGACCGACGTGGTTGCGGTGGCGGTGGCCGCCGGCAAAAAGACCCGCGCCATCTGTGTCAGTGATCCCACCGAAGTGATGGGAATCAATGACCGTTGTCAGCTCGCCGAAGCCGAGGCTTTGATGCGTTGGCGGATCAATACCGAGCTGATGCGTGGCGGGGTGACGATGATCGATCCGACCACCGTTTATGTTGATGCGACAGTCGAAATTGGCGCTGATACGGTTTTGCAGCCGAACATCCAATTGCGCGGAACGACAAAAATTGCTGCGAATTGCACGGTGGAGACCGGGGTTGTGGTGAGCGATTCAATGGTCGCCGCAGGCTCTCATTTAAAGGCCGGATCGGTGATCGAAGAATCAGAGGTAGGGCCGGCGTGCAAGATCGGGCCGATGGCTCACCTGCGACCCGGAACAGTGCTGGCTGGAAATAATAAAATCGGCAACTTTGTCGAAACCAAAAAAGCTCGGCTGGCTGAAGGTTCACAATCCAGTCATCTGACCTATATCGGCGATGCCGAAGTTGGTCGCAATGTCAATTTCGGGTGCGGAACCATCACCTGCAATTTTGATGGCGCCAACAAGCATCTCACGACCATCGAAGATGATGTCTTTATCGGCAGCGATGTGCAGTTGGTCGCTCCGGTAACGGTTGGTCGCAACAGTCTGATCGCCGCAGGTTCGACCGTCACCAAAGACGTTCCAGCCGACTCGCTGGCGATCTCACGGTCTGAACAAAAAAATATCGAGGGCTGGGCCCTACGGAAAAAACCGAAAAAATCCTAAGCTTGGGGAGCAGGAACGACTATGTGTGGAATTGTTGGCTATATCGGTAAGCAAGAGGCGTCACCTATTATTATCGACGGCCTGCGGCGCCTGGAATACCGCGGCTATGATTCAGCGGGAATCTGTACCCTCAATGGTGGCGAACCGCAGATCCACCGAGCCGAAGGGAAGCTGATCAATCTGGAGAATATTCTTAGCGAGCAGCCGGCCATAGGTAGCTGCGGGATCGGCCATACCCGTTGGGCGACCCACGGCCGCCCCTCGGAAATCAATGCTCATCCGCATCAGTCGAACGGTATCATCGTGGTGCATAACGGCATTATCGAAAACTACCTGAAACTCAAGGCGCGCCTGGAAGCACAGGGGCACAGTTTTTCTTCCGAAACCGATACCGAAATCATTGCCCATCTGGTTGATGAACATTTCCGCCAGTGTGGTGATTTCGAAAAGGCGGTGCGGCTGGCCCTGGCGGAGGTCGAAGGGGCCTACGCGGTGGCGATTCTCTGTCAGGACGAGCCGAACAAGCTGATCGCTGCCAAGCTCGGCTCGCCGCTGGTCATCGGCCAGGGAATAGGCGAATATTTCGTTGCCTCCGATATCCCGGCGATGCTCTCCCACACCCGCGAAATGATTTTCCTTGAAGATGGCGAAATGGTGATCTTTACCCTGCAGGAAATGCGGATCACCGACCTGAGCGGAGCGCCGTTGGTCAAGGAGAGCAAGACGATCACCTGGAGCCCGCTGATGGCGGAAAAGGGTGGCTACAAGCATTTCATGCTCAAAGAGATCTACGAGCAGCCGCGCGCCCTGGCCGATACCATCGCTGGCCGTCTCAAGGGCGACGAGGGGGATATTTACCTGGAAGATCTGGGTTTTACCGATGCGCAACTGCAGCAGCTTGATAAGATCTTTATTATTGCCTGCGGTACCTCCTGGCATGCGGGTCTGGTCGCCAAATTTTACATCGAAAAACTGGCGCGAATTCCGGTTGAGATCGATATCGCCAGCGAGTTCCGTTACCGCGATCCGATCGTCGGCGAAAACAGTCTCACTATCCTGATCAGCCAGAGCGGGGAAACCGCCGATACCCTGGCCGGGCTGCGCGAAGCCAAAGGCAAGGGGGGCAAGACCCTCTGCGTCTGCAACGTCGTCGATTCCTCCATTGCCCGCGAGAGCGACGGTGTCATCTATACCCATGCCGGTCCAGAAATTGGCGTTGCCTCGACCAAAGCATTTACCACCCAGCTGGTCGCTCTTTATCTGTTGGCTCTCAAGCTGGGACGGGTCCGTGGCCGGCTGACCGCCGACGAGTGCCGCAGTTGTGTCGAGGAGCTGCTGACCCTGCCCCGCCAGCTGGAAGAATCGCTGGAGCTGGACAGTCAGATCGAAACGATCGCCCGCGACTTCATGAACGCCCGCGACTTCCTCTATCTGGGGCGTGGTAACCAGTATCCCATCGCCCTGGAAGGCGCCCTCAAGCTCAAAGAAATCTCCTATATTCATGCCGAAGGCTACCCGGCCGGAGAGATGAAGCACGGGCCGATCGCGCTGATCGACGAGAACCTGCCGGTGGTTGTGGTGGTGCCGCGCAACGCCACCTTCGACAAGGTGGTCTCAAACATGGAAGAGGTGCGGGCTCGCGGCGGTCAGGTGATTGCCGTGGTCAGCGGTGACGAGCCCCAATTGGCAGGTAAAACCGACGCCCTGATCCAGGTCCCCGAAACCAACGATGACCTGATGCCGATCCTCACCTCGGTGCCGATGCAGCTGCTCGCCTATCATATCGCCGTCCTCAAGGGGACCGATGTTGATCAGCCGCGCAACCTGGCTAAAAGCGTGACCGTGGAGTAATTGGAGACTTAAATTTTGACTTTACCTTTTTCCCGGCAGCTGCAGGGCGCAACCCAGCAGCTGCTGAGTCGTTTTCGGATCAGCGAAAACACCTTCCTGATTGTCCTGGCGGTGATCATTGGGATGCTCGGCGGATTGGGCAACTACCTGTTCCGCCAGACCATTGAGCTGGTGCACTGGCTGGTGGTTGAGCAGAGTCTGCATCTGTTTGAGATCTCTCTGGAAGAATGGTCCTGGAAGCGCTTGCTGGTGGTCTTTCTGCCGGCACTCGGTGGCCTGTTGGTGATCCCCTTGTGGATCTATTTCGGCAAGGATCTCAAGGGCGGTTTTTCCGGTTTTCTGGTCAAGGTGAATTTGCGCGGCGCCAAACTGCCGTTTCGACCGCTGTTTACTCGTGGCCTGGGCGCGGCAATTACCCTGGGAACCGGCGGCAGTGCCGGTCAGGAGGGACCGATTGCGGTGATCGGTGGCACCATCGGTAGCCAGTTTGGTCAGCTGTTCAAAATGAGCGGTGACCGGCTCAAGGTGTTGGTTGCCTGCGGCGCCGCAGCCGGGGTGGCGGCGACCTTTAACGCACCGATTGCCGGGGTGTTTTTCGCGACTGAAATCGTCCTGCTCTCCTCCTTTGAGCTGGCCAGCTTCACCTCTATTGTGATTGCCAGTGGTATGGCAACGGTGGTTTCCCGGGCGCTGCTCGGTGATATCTCCGAGCTGATCGCTCCCCCCTATTTCATGGGCAATTTCTGGGAGCTGCTGCTCTATCTGCTGCTCGGCGGTATTATCGGCTGCCTGGCGGCCGGATTTATCGATCTGCATTTTCGCATCAAGGACCGCATCGATGCCATCAAGCTGCCGAAGTTGGCCAAACCGGTGCTCGGCGGTCTCTGCGTCGGGGTGATCGGGATTGCCCTGCCGCAGGTGTTCGGCAATGGTTACGAGTTTATGAACAGCGTGCTGTTCGGCAAGGAAAGTTGGCAGATTCTGGCCCTGCTGGTCCTGGCCAAAATGGTGGCGACCTCGATCACTCTGGGTTCCGGGTTGCCTGGCGGACTGTTTGCCCCCTGCTTGTTCCTGGGTGCGGTAGCCGGCGGCGCTTTTGGTCAGGTTGCCGAGCTGGTCTTTCCGGCGGCGGAACTCTCGGCTGGAGCTTATGCATTGGTCGGGATGGGGGCTTTTCTGGCGGCGGCGACCCATTCGCCGATGACCGCTATTTTTCTGCTGTTCGAGATCACCGACAGCTATGAGGTTATTGTGCCGATCATGTTGACTTGCGTGATCGGCACCTCGATTGCCCGGCATCTGAAAAAGGACAGTTTGGAGACGGTCGAACTTACGCGCGCCGGGATCGATCTCGAGGCTGGCAAAGAGCGCAACATCATGAAAGCCCTGTTGGTTGGTGAAGTGATGGAAACCCAGGTTGAGACCGTGCCGGAGAATATGACCCTGCGCAGTTTCGCCGATTTTATTCAACGGACCCACCATACCAACTTTCCGCTGGTCAACGCCGCTGGTGAGCTGACCGGAATCATCTCGGTGCAGGACTTCATGGGGGTGGTTTTCGAAGAGGATCTGATGGATCTGATCGTGATCAAAGAGCTGGCGACCACCGAAGTGATTACCGCGCACGCGCAAGAAAATCTGGATATCGCCATGCGCAAGATCGGATACCGTAATATCGAACAGTTGCCGGTGGTCGATCGGGAAACCCACCTGCGGCTACTCGGCATCATCTCCCGGCGCGATATGGTGTCTGCCTACAACCGGGCGTTGATGAGTAAAACCCTGGGCGATGTCGATGTCTGAATTGCTGACCGGACTCAATGAGCCGCAGCGACAAGCGGTGCTGCATGACCAGGGGCCGTTGTTACTGCTGGCCGGAGCGGGCTCGGGAAAAACCCGCGCACTGACCCACCGGGTCGCCTACCTGATCCGCGAACGGTGCGTACCGTCCTGGCGGATCATGGCGGTCACTTTCACCAACAAGGCCGCCGCCGAAATGCGCGAGCGGCTAGAAGCGCTGCTTGAGGGCAGGGAGATGCCCTGGGTGGCCACTTTCCACGCCAGTTGTGTGCGGATTCTGCGTCAGGAGATCGGTCCGCTCGGTTTCACTAAGGACTTCACCATTTACGACGATCAGGATCAGCTGCGCCTGCTGCGCGACCTGCTCAAGGAGCAGGGGATCCCCGAGCGGTCATTGAAGCCACGCGCTGCCGCCTCGTTTATCGATAGTGCCAAAAATCGCGGTTTAAACCCCGAACAGCTGGCCGAGCTGCGGCCCGACGAACGGCCGCTGGCGGAACTTTATGCGCTTTACCAGAAACGGCTCAAGGCTGCCAATGCGCTGGATTTTGGTGACCTGCTGTTGCTGACGGTCCGCCTGTTCGAAGAACATCCAGACGTGCGCCGGCGTTGGCAGGAGCGTTTCGCGTATCTGCTGATCGACGAATTTCAGGACACCAACCGGGTGCAATATCGGTTGGTGCAACTGCTGGTTGGAGCTGAAGCAAACCTCTGTGTGGTCGGTGATGACGATCAATCGATCTACCGCTGGCGGGGCGCCGAGGTCGGTAATATCCTTAACTTTGATAACGATTATCCGAACGCTGCAATTATCCACCTGGAACAGAATTACCGCAGTACGCAAATGATCCTGCAGGCTGCCGGCGAAGTGGTCGGCTGCAATCCCGACCGACGCGATAAGCAGCTCTGGACGGAAAACCCGGCGGGCGATCCGCTGTTGATCGAGGCGGCGCCCGACGATCAGGAAGAGGCGCGCTTTGTCGCCGATGAGATCGGCCGCTTGCAGCGCGCTGGGCATAGTTTGCGAGAGATTGCCGTCTTCTACCGCACCAACGCCCAATCAAGGGCGTTGGAGGAGGCGCTGCGTGGCAGCCGGGTGCCTTACGTGATGTTCGGTGGGGTTAGATTTTACGCGCGGATGGAGGTCAAGGATATCCTCAGCTATCTGCGGCTGCTGATTAACCCAGCTGATTCCCTGGCCGCCAAGCGGATCATCAACTCGCCGGCCCGTGGTATCGGTGCCACTACCGTTGAGCGGATTGCCGCTTTTGAAGCCGAGGCTGGTGGCTTTCTGCCCGCCTGCCGGCTGGCGATCGAAAAGGGCGGCATCAAGGGCGTGGCTGCCCGACGGGTCGCTGAGTTTGTCGCCCTGATCGCTGATTTCACCCAGCAGCTTGAGCGGCTGCCTTATCCGCAGCTGACTTCTGAATTGATCCAAAGTAGCGGCTACGGGCCGGCCCTCCAGGAAGAGGCAGAACAGGCACTGACCAGTGATGGTCGCCAGGAGGCGCGCGGGCGGCTCGAGAACCTGCAGCAGCTGCTGGCCGGGATGGAAGAGCATGCCAGCAGCGAAGCGACCCTGGCCGATTACCTGGAGCAGGTGGCGTTGATCACCGATCTCGACAGCTACGACCCGGAGCAGCAGCGGGTGACCCTGATGACCCTGCATTCAGCCAAAGGGCTGGAGTTTCCGGTGGTCTTCATGACCGGTATGGAAGAAGGCATCTTCCCGCACTCCCGCAGCGGCGAAGCCGGTGAGGATGTTGCCGAAGAACGACGGCTCTGCTATGTCGGCATGACCCGGGCAATGCAGAGACTCTATTTGTCCCATGCCCGTCGCCGCCGCGTTTATGGGACTTACCAGTTCAATCCGCCAAGCCGTTTTCTGGCAGAGATTCCGCCGCAACTGTTGGCTGCTGGCGAGCCTGCAAGCCAGCCGGAGGCCGCTGCCCCAGCGCAGCATAATCTCGCCTCGCTGTTCGATCTTGCTGAGGCCGACCAGTCGCCGCCGGAAGAAGTGTCCGATCCACGTCAAGCCGCAGCGGTCAAACCGCAACCGGCAGCTGAGCCTGAAAACAGCGGTGCCTTTCGCTTGGGCATGAATGTGCGGCACATCAAATTCGGCAAGGGAACCATCCGACGGTTGGAAGGCTCGGGGGACAAGCAGAAAGTCACGGTTTATTTCAATTCGGTAGGTCCGAAGAAGCTGTTGCTCAAATTTGCTGGTTTAATACCGGTTTAAACTGGCGATGACTGAACAGGGAACAGAATGGCAGAGATGTCCGAACACTTCACCCTGCTGCTGGTAGACGATAATCCGACCAATCTGTTGCTGCTGGCAAAGATTGTCGAATTCGACCTGCCGCAGGTGCGGGTGCTGACCGCCCGAAGCGCCCGCGAAGGGTTAGAGTTAGCGACCCAACAGCCGGTTGATGGGGCCTTTCTCGATGTGCAGATGCCGCAAATGAGCGGCCTGGAGATGTGTCGGGTCCTCAAGTCCGACCCTCGGACCGCCGAGATGCCGGTGGTTCTGATCACCGCCCACATGGCTTCGGCGGAAATGCGGGCCGAAGGGCTTGAGGCCGGCGCCTACGATTTTATCACCCAGCCGATCAGTAATGTCGAAATGCTGGCGCGGATCAAGGTCATGCTGCGCCTCTGCCAGGGGGAGCAGCAGCAACGCCGGAATCGCCAGAAGTTGCAGCAGCAGGTGACCGAAAACTCAGAAAATCTGCGCTGGTTGAGCGGACTGCTATTATCCGGAGACGGTTCTTTGGCAGAGCAGGAACGGCAGCTGTTGCAACGCCTGGCAGCGGAATTGCCGGACCCGGCACAGATGACCGAGCAACTGCTCATGGAAAATCTCTCGCACAAATTCCCCCTGCGCTGGCGGCGCACCCTGTTCAAGCTTGCGCTGCTGGATGAACTCCCTTTGCCCCTAGCTCGCAAGCTCAGCGAAATTGAAGATGTCGAAGCGGTCTTCGCCTATCTTGGCCGGCATGATCTGTCCCTGCAGCCGGTTTTACCGGGCACTGATCGCTACGCCTTTCGCCCGCAGCTGCTGACTTGGCTGCGCAATCAGGCCGAGCTGTTTCTCGAGGCTGAAGAGTGTCGCAAGGTTCTTAGTCTGGCAGCCGACTGGTATCAGCAGCAAGGGGAACCGGTGGCCGCTTTAAGCTGCCTGGTGCGAGGCGGGAACTATCCGGTAATTTCACAGTTTCTCAGTCAGTTTGGGTTGGAATTGTCGCTCGCTGAGTACCAGCCGGAGATCGCCGAGCTGCTTGAGCAGATTCCGGAAGCCGCTGCCACCGCTTGCGGCTGGCAGGCGCTGTATTTTGGGATCAATCGAATGCAGAGCCAACCGCAGGAGGTCGCCGCTTGGTTGGAGCTGGCGCACAACCGTTTTGTCGCTGCCGGGGACGGGCGCGGTGAGCTTTTAGTGCTGAGCCAGCAGGTCATTCAGTATTTGTTGATCGATGGTCGACTGGAACTGGGGCAGAAAATATTGCCCCGCTATCGGCAGCTGATCAGTGGCATCGGTACGGTCCTTGAGTCGACTGATCGGGCTAAGGTGCTGCTGTCCCTTGGCTTCGCGGAGCTGTTTTTTGCTGGTCGGCTGGAACAGGCAAGTCGGGTTGCCACCGATTTGCAGGCCGAGAGTCTGGCGACCGGATCGCCGGAGTTGCTGGTGGAAACCCAGTTGCTGCGGATCTTGTTGGCTATCTATCAGGGACGGCTGCGGGTCGGACGAGCTGCCGTGGAGCAGGCCTTGGTGGCCGCCAGGCAGCTCAACCCAAAGGCCCGAGCGGTGACCGGTTTGCAGGTGGTGGTGGGGGAACTGCTGTTTGCCAGTGGAGAGTTAATGGCATTTCGTCGCCAGTTGCGGGAGTTGGAACAGCGCTGCGGGCGGAGCTATGTCAGTCAGTTGGCATTCGGGCCGATGCTCAGTTTTTATGCCACCTTAGGGCGGATCTCTCAGGGCGATTATGAGGCCGCCAGAGAGCAGCTGGAGCTGGGTTTGACTCAAGGGCCGGCGGCATTTCAACCCCACCTGCAAAGCTGGTTTCTGCAACTTCGGGGGTGGTTGAATGCCCTGGCCGGCCATGCTCAGGCGGCCAGAGCTGACTCCCTCCGTGGGCTTGAATTGCGCCGGCAAACCGGTGGTGAGTTGTTCGGCCTGACCAACCAGTTGCTGGCCGGCGTGTGTAGTGCAACCCTGGGTGATTATTCCGTGGCGGACGCCTGCTTGCGCGAGGCATTGCGGGACTCTGAGCGGTTGGGCGAAGAAAAATTACGCGCCGGCTTGCATGCCTGGTTGTCGCTGGTCTGCTTACGGCAGGGGGAAAAACAGCAGGCGGGTCAGCAGCTGCAGCTTATGCTGGACCAGTTGTCGCGGCAGAAACTCGGTTTTTTCTTCGCTCTGACACCTGATCTGCTCAAAGAAATACTGCCCTTGGCCAGCGCTGAAGCCAGATATCAGGAGTTGCTGCAACGCTTGACTGCAGAGTGGTTGGCCAGTGGTCAAGGTGCGGATGGTCGGCTATTGCCCCTGTTACAGGTGCAGACTCTGGGTGGTTTCAGCCTTTGGTGCGAGGCTGAACCGGTGCTCGACCTTTGCGAGGTTGGTAACGCTGCCCGGCAGATGTTGGCGATGTTGTTGATCGCTCCCCGGCAGAGTCTCGGGCTTGATCTGTTGATGGAGAAACTCTGGCCAGAAAGTTCCGCCAGTAAAGCGCGCTCCAGCTTCGATACCGCCCTTTCGCGGCTACGCAAAGCGCTCGATAAATCGCTTGGCGCTAAGGGGAGTCGTGATTACCTGGTGATTGAAAAAGGGGTGTTGCAGCTGCGGCATGTTCAGGTCGACGCCAGTGAATTCAGACAGGGTATTGAAACCGCTCGCCGCCAGCTACAGCGGCAGGATGACTGGCAGGCGGAATTAACCCTCTGGAAAGCCGAGCGGCTCTGGAAGGGGACCTTTCTGGCCGGTTTCGAGTTGTTGGATGAGTTGGCGCATGAACAGAGTTTATTGACCGAGGCGCGCCTGGAGCAGTTGGCCATGCTCGCCCGGTTACTAAGCAACCAACAACGCGATTCTGAAGCTGAACGACTGTTGTTGGATGGTTTGCAATTGGATGGCAGTCATGAGCCGTTGGTGCGGCAACTACTCAAAATTGCTGCCAGCCGTGGCAATCATCGGCTGCAGTTGCAGGTGGTAGAAAATTACCGTCGGGCTTTGCAGGCAGAGAATTTTGCTGCCGCGGAGATTGATGAAATTCTGGAAACTCTGGGTCCGCTACGGGCTGTGGACTGACTCTGCTGCTTTTGAGCGGGAGAAATGTCTATGAATAACGAGGGTTTCTGCTTGTTTTATGCTGCGTTGAATGCTAATTTTAAACGTTTATTAATAGCTTTGGAGAAGGCAAGATGAAAATCACAGCTAAAGATGTTGAGCATGTTGCCGGTTTGGCTCGCCTGGCGCTGGAACCGGCTGAGCTGGAGGCGCTGACCGGGCAGATGGATGCCATCCTCGGTTACGTTGAGAAGCTCAATGAATTGAATACCGACGGCATCGAGCCGACCGCCCATGCGGTGCCGATGGAAAACGCTTTTCGGGCTGACGAGGTCAAGCCGTCGATCGGTGTCGAGCGGGCCCAGCAAAATGCTCCCGAGAAGGATGGCAGCTGTTTTAAAGTGCCCAAAGTCATCGAATAGTGGGCCTTTCTCAGCAGTCCTAGCAACAGATCTGGTTTGAGATCGCTACAAGCGATTCTGGAGAAATTAAATGGAATGGAATAGTTTTACGATTTCGCAACTGCGCGAGAAATTAGCCGCCGGAGAGATGACCTCGGTTGACCTGACCAAGGTCTTTCTTGCGCGGATCAAAGCGACTGATGAAAAGGTTAACGCTTTTATCACCGTTTGTGAAGCCGAAGCCCTGGCTGCGGCCGAGGCGGCCGACCAACGCATCGCCGCAGGCAATGCTGCAGCGCTGACCGGCATTCCGCTGGCGGTTAAAGATATCTTCAATACTTTGGATGTGCGCACCACCTGCGGCTCGAAGATTCTCGACAACTACGTTTCCCCTTACGATGCGACCGCGATTGCCAAACTACGTGAGCAGGGCGCGGTGATCATCGGCAAGCTGAATATGGACGAGTTCGCCATGGGCTCATCCAACGAAAACAGTGCTGCCGGCAGCGTCAAAAACCCCTGGGACCTGCAGCGGGTGCCGGGTGGTTCATCCGGTGGCAGTGCCGCGGCGATTGCTTCAGGGCAGGCGCTGGCCACCTTGGGGACCGATACCGGCGGTTCGATCCGTCAGCCGGCCTCTCATTGCGGCGTGGTTGGGCTCAAGCCGACCTATGGCCGGGTCTCCCGCTACGGGGTGATCGCCTATGCCTCTTCTCTCGATCAGGTCGGACCTTTGGCCCGTAATGTTGAAGACTGCGCAACCCTGCTCGGGGTCATCGCCGGTTACGATCCGGCCGATTCGACCTCGGTCGACACCCCGGTGCCCGACTATCTGGAAAACCTTAAACAGGGGGTTAAGGGCAAGAAAATCGGCTTGCCGCAAGAGTATTTCATCGATGGCCTGGATGCCGACGTCAAACAGGCGGTTGAGGCGGCGATCGTCACCTACCGCGAACTGGGAGCTGAAATCGTCGAAGTCAACCTACCGCACACCGACTATGCGGTCGCCTGTTACTACCTGATCGCCACCGCCGAGGCGTCCAGTAACCTGGCGCGCTACGACGGGGTCCGTTTCGGGGTGCGTAAAGATGCCGGCGAAGGACTGATCGGGATGTACCAACAGACCCGTGCCGCCGGTTTCGGCGACGAGGTCAAGCGGCGCATCATGCTCGGTACCTATGCCCTGTCCAGCGGTTACTACGATGCCTATTATTTGAAGGCGCAAAAAGTGCGGACCCTGATCCGTCAGGATTTCCTCGCCGCCTTTGAAAAGGTGGACCTGCTGCTTACCCCGGTTGCACCAACCCCGGCTTTCAAGATCGGCGAAAAGGTCAATGATCCGCTGCAGATGTACCTTTCCGATATCTTCACCATCTCGACCAACCTGGCGGGAACCTGTGGCATCAGCCTGCCCTGCGGGCTGAGCAGTGAGGGCTTGCCGATTGGGCTACAGTTGCTCGGCAAGCCGTTTGCGGAAGCCGAAATTCTACAGACAGCCTGGGCGTTTGAAAACGCCACCAGCTGGGGCGGCAGGCTTGCAGATTTGTAAATAGATTCACCGCAGAGAATACGGAGGCGGCAGAGATTAGGCGATTTTTTCAGCACTCTCTGCGACCTTTGCGGTAAAACGTTTTGGATATTCCTGATCCAGGGAAAGAGGCATTAGCAAATGGATTCCAGATATGAAGTCGTGATCGGGCTGGAGGTGCATGTCCAGCTGACCACTAAAACCAAGATCTTCTGCGGGTGTTCCAAAGACTTCGGCCAAGAGCCGAACAGCCAAACCTGCCCGGTTTGCCTGGGACTGCCGGGAGCGCTGCCGGTGCTGAACAAGCAGGTGGTGGAATATGCTATCAAGACCGGCCTGGCAACCAATCATCGGATTGCCCCGCGTTCAATATTTGCCCGCAAAAACTACTTTTACCCCGATCTGCCAAAAGGTTACCAGATCTCCCAGTTCGAACTGCCGATCTGCGAGCACGGTTGGTTGAATATCGAAACCGAGGAATTGGGTAAGAAGAGGATTGGCATCACCCGCATCCATATGGAAGAGGATGCCGGCAAACTGCTGCACTCCGATGGCAACAGCTCGTCAGTTGACCTCAATCGCGCTTGCACGCCGCTGCTCGAAGTTGTTTCCGAACCGGATATGCGCAGTGCCGATGAGGCGATCGCCTATCTCAAACAGTTGCACCAGATCGTCATGTATCTCGGCGTCTGCGATGGTAACCTGGAGGAAGGTTCTTTCCGCTGCGACGCCAACGTCTCAATCCGTCCCTGGGGGCAAAAAGAGTTGGGTACCCGCGCCGAGCTGAAAAACCTCAATTCTTTCCGCTTTATCAAGCAGGCGATCGAATATGAGGTTGAGCGGCAGATCGAGGTTCTCGATGAGGGCGGCAAGGTGGTTCAGGAAACCCGTCTGTACGATGCTGATAAAGGCACCACCCGCTCGATGCGCGGCAAGGAAGAAGCACACGATTATCGTTATTTTCCCGATCCCGACCTGGTGCCTCTGGTGGTTTCAAACGATTGGATCGAACGTATCAAGGCCGAATTGCCGGAACTGCCGGCGGCCAAACTGCAACGTTATCAGGACCAGCTCGGGCTGCCGGCTTATGATGCCGGGGTGCTTTCGGCGGAACGGGAAGTGGCAGACTATTTCGATGCCCTGGTCGCTTTGCATGGCAACGCCAAGCTCTGCTCCAACTGGGTGATGGGCGAGGTGCTGCGCTCGCTGAAGGAAAAAGAGATCGATATCAATGTCTGTCCAGTCACCCCGGAGCTGCTGGCCGGGGTGCTGCAGCGGATCGCTGACAACACCATCTCCGGCAAGATCGCCAAGACGGTTTTCGAGGCGATCTGGCAGACCGGCAAAACCGCCGATCAGGTCATTGAAGAGAAGGGTCTCAAACAGGTCACCGATACCGGCGCCATCGAAGCGATCCTCGATGAGGTGATCGCCGCCAACCAGGGGCAGTTCGAAGAGCTAAAGGCTGGCAAAGACAAGCTGATCGGTTTTTTTGTCGGCCAGGTGATGAAACTCAGTAAAGGCAAAGCCAACCCCGGCATGGTCAATCAATTAATCCAAAAGAAACTAAAAGGGTAGCGCAATGTCCGGTTGTCAAGTCGATACCAATACCATCCGTCCCATCCGTTTTTTTAACGGCAAGTGCCAAATGCTCGACCAGCGGCGGCTCCCGGCCGAAGAGGTCTGGCTCGATTACACGGACTATCAGAGCGTCGCTGAAGCGATTCGCAGCATGGTGGTGCGTGGTGCGCCGGCTATCGGCGTCGCGGCAGCGATCGGTGCCTGGTTCGGCGCTCGCGATATTGAAACCGAGTCGAGTCAAGAGTTTTTCGCCGAATTTGAAAAGGTCTGCGACCTGCTGGCCGCTACTCGCCCGACCGCCGTCAATCTATTCTGGGCATTAAATCGGATGAAGTCGTTTGCCCACGCCAACCTCGATCGTACGGTGATGGAGCTGAAGATCGGCCTTGAGTTTGAAGCGTTGGCGATCACTCAGGAAGACGAACAACTTTGTAAAAAACTGGGTCGCCAGGGGGCCGGATTGATCCCTGATAACGCCCGGGTGCTGACCCACTGTAATGCTGGTGCGCTGGCGACCGGTGGCTATGGTACGGCTCTGGGGGTGATCCGCGCCGCGGTGGAGGCCGGTAAGAAGGTCGCCGTGATCGCGGACGAAACCCGTCCCTTTCTTCAGGGCTCCCGGCTGACCGCCTGGGAGCTGCAGAAAGATAATATCCCGGTGACCCTGATCTGTGACAACATGGCCGGTTACCTGATGAGCAAAGGCGAGATCGACTGCGTGATTGTTGGTGCCGACCGGATCGCCGCCAACGGCGATGTCGCCAATAAAATCGGCACCTACACGGTGGCGGTGCTGGCCCGGGAACACCAGATCCCCTTTTATGTCGCTGCACCGATCTCAACCATCGACCTGAGCCTGGCCGATGGCACGCAGATCCCCATCGAAGAGCGCGATGCCCGGGAAATCACTCATCTTAAGGATGTGCAACTGGCCCCCGCAGGAATCAGCATTCGCAACCCGGCCTTTGATGTGACACCCCACCGTTTGGTCACGGCGATTATCACCGAGCGGGGTGTCGTCGAAGGCGACTATCTGAACCGCCTGGCAGCGCTGGTCAATGGCTGAAGAAAGCACTTTAAATGGAAAGTAGACGGCAGGAAATCATCGAAAATCTGAGGCTGCTCGGTAGCGATCAGGAGCCACAACTCGTCGCCTGGCTGGAAGGCTTCGAGCTGGTGTCAGGCGAACGTGCCAGGACCAACCTGCAGCTAATCGATGAACGTCTGCAGGATGCCGAACTGCTTGCCGAGCTGCTGTTCCAAGGGCTGCAAACGGCCAACCCTGATACCACACTCAACCTGCTGGAGCGCTTGTTCGAGGTGGTCGACCTCGAGTCGCTACGCTCGGTTCTGCAGGATTCCCAGGGTCGTACCCAACTGCTGTCTATCCTTGGCGGTTCACCATTTCTCGCCGGCATCCTCTGTCGCAAGGCCAGCTATTTTGCCCAGCTCTTCCCGCAGGGCGGGATCGAGCAGGCGGTCTCTGAGCAGCAGATGCTCAGTGAGTTGCGCGAGTTGATCGCGGATGACAGTGATTTTCCGAGCCTGAAAGCCGGCTTACGAGGTTTCAAAGGCGAGCAGGTGTTGCGGATCGGCAGTCGCGATCTTTGCGGCCTGGCATCGCTGGAAGAGGTGACCGCCGAACTCTCCGGACTGGCTGCCGCGTGCCTGCAGCGCGCCTACGAGATCTGCTCCTTGCAACTGCAGGCTGAATATGGTCAGCCGCTGGAGGAGACCGAGGAGGGAGGGGCTCCAGCTGAGTTCACCATTCTCGGCATGGGCAAGTTCGGTGGCCGCGAGCTGAATTTCTCTTCCGATATCGATCTGATCTACTGTTACTCCTCAACCCGAGGGCAAACCAGCGGGGGCAGTAAAGGCGAACAGATCTCGCTGCATCGCTATTTTGTCAAATTGGCTGAACTGGTCAGCCGGGCGTTGCATCAGGTCACCGAAGATGGTTTTGTCTTTCGGGTTGATACCCGTCTGCGGCCGGATGGTAACAGTGGCGATCTGGCGGTTTCCTTAGATGCTGCGGAGATTTATTACGAATCCTGGGGGCAGAGCTGGGAGCGTGCGGCGATGATCAAGGCACGTCCGGTGGCTGGTTCGATCGCCTTGGGCGAAGAATTGATCGCCCGACTCAAGCCGTTCGTCTACCGGCGCTATCTCGATTTTGGCATGATTGAAGATATCAAACTGATGAAGCAGAAAATCAATGCCAGTCTCAGCCGCGAGCAGGAAGGCGAGCGAAACCTGAAGCTGGGGCGTGGTGGTATTCGTGAAATCGAATTCTTTATCCAGGCCCTGCAATTGGTCAATGCTGGTAAAATTCCGCGCTTGCAGAATCGTAATTCCTTGCAGACCCTGGAATTGCTGGTGGATAAAGGCTTACTCAGCGCTGATGACTGCCGGGACCTCAGCAATGCCTATCGGCTGTTGCGGACTGTCGAGCATCGCATCCAGATTGTTCAGGAGCGCCAGACCCACTCGCTGCCGCAGGATGATGACGAACTGCTCGCTCTGGCCCGGCGCTGCGGTTTTGCTGATCGCAAAAGCTTTGATCAAACCCTCGAGGAGAACCGGCAACGGGTCAATCGGCTGTTCAATAGCCTTTTCCATAGCGATGAAGAGGAGCAACCTCTGGCGACGCGGCCCGACATCAATTTTCTTTTTGATGACGATTCAGATAGCGATCTGGTTAAAGATCTGCTGGAAGAAAAGGGCTTTAAAAACCCGGATGGGGCCTTTGAAAGTCTTCAGCTGTTGCGTGGTAACGATCCGCTTAAACGCTTGACAGAGCGGGGGCGCCGGTTGATGGAACGGCTGGCGCCGTTGTTGATCGGCGAAGTTATCGATTCACCGAAACCGGATCAGGCATTGGCCAACCTGGAAGCCTTTATCCGCAGCATTCACGCTCGCACCTCTTACTTTTCGCTGCTTGCAGAAAATCCGGGGATTGTTAAACTGCTGGTTTCCCTTTTCAGTTCCAGCCAGATGCTCTCGCGGATTTTCATCCAGCGTCCAGAACTGCTCGATAGCCTGGTGGCGCGCGCCTACGCAGTGGTCGACAAGGATCGCGACCAGTTAGCGGAAAAACTAGCCGAGCAGATGGCCCTGGCCGGGGATTACGAACAGCAACTCGATGCTTTGCGGCGTTTTCGCAACGAAGAGTTTTTGCGTATCGCTCTGGCGGATTTGAATGGTCAGCTGGGACAGGGGGAAACCACCCGGCAGCTTTCCTGGCTGGCGGAAGTCTGCCTGGATCAGGCGGTGGCGATTGCCCGCCATGAACTGGCCGATCGCTTTGGCGCACCCTTTGCCGATGAGCAGGGCAACGAGGAAACCGCGTTTGCGATTATCGGCATGGGGAAGCTGGGTGGCCTGGAGCTGAATTATCATTCCGATCTGGATGTCATCTTTATCTATCAGGGGGAAGGGCAGACCCGCCCGGTGGCCGAAACCGATCCAAAGCGCTTTCGGCAGCTCAGTAACCGCGAATACTTCGCCAAGCTTGGGCAGCGGATGATTACCACTCTGACGCTGTCGACCCGAGAGGGGATCGTTTATAAAATCGATACTCAGCTACGTCCCTCCGGCAACCAGGGGCCGCTGGTGACCAGTTTAAATGCCTTTGAGCTCTATCATCAGGAAGCGGCTCAATCCTGGGAGCGACAAGCGTTAACCAAGGCACGGGTGGTCTGCGGACCGGCTGAGTTTGCCAACCAGATTCAGGGCTTGATCGAAAAACTGACCTTCGAGCGGCCGGTTCCGAAAGACCTGCAGGCTGAGATTTACCGCTTGCGGGGCCGTATGGAGCGCGAACTGGCGCGGGAGAGTGCCGAGCACATGAACATTAAGACCGGCCGCGGCGGCATGGTTGATGTCGAGTTTTTAGTGCAATACCTGCAGCTGTTGCATGCCGGTCAACAACCGCAACTGCGCCAGCAAAATACCCTTGACCTTTTGCAGGTGATGGGTGAAAAAAAGCTGATTCCGGTTGCCGATGCCGAGTTGCTCAGCAGTAGCTACAAGTTTCTGCGCCGGCTCGAAAACAAATTACGCCTGCTCTATGATCAATCGATGAACGAACTCTCAGCTGAGCCGAAAAAACTGCGCAAGGTGGCCCGGAGTCTTGGCTATGAAACTTCCAAAGTGGCCCCTGAAGATGATTTTCTTGCTGAATACCGCTCGGTCACTGAGGGGATCAGACAGCTTTTTGAAGTTTACCTGAATCCGCAAACTGGCGGAGTGTCTGGGGAGGGTGCCTGATATGGCCCATAAAATTATGGTCATTGATGATGACCAGGGACTACGTTCATTTCTGCAGAAAACCCTGCTCGACGATGGTTATCAGGTTGAGACTGTCGACCGGGGTGCGGTCGGTCTGCAGAAGCTGCTGACCGAAGGTGACTACTCTCTGGTGCTGATCGATATCAATATGCCGGAAATCTCCGGTCCGACAGTCTGCAGAGCACTTCGCAAGCAGGAGAAAACCAGTGATCTGCCGGTGGTGATGATGACCGCCATGTTCCACAGCCCGGAGCAGATTGCTCAGGCCAAAGCCGACTATGGGGCCAACGAATTCCTCCTTAAGCCCTTCAGTGTTGACGATCTTACCGCTTTGGTTGCCAGTCTCTTGCCGAGCCAGCCGGCGCTCAGCAAGGAACCCGAGCCAAGACCAATCGAGAAGCATAGCATTGCATTGCTGTTACATCAGCTCTATTCTGATAAAGCGGCTGGGCTGCTGCA
>CAMYNC010000011.1 GCA_947259685.1 uncultured Desulfuromonadales bacterium
AGTGGTAACCCGACCCGCGATGTGCTTGAGGATGCCTTAGCGCAACTTGAAGGTGGCACGCGCGGCCTGGCCTTTTCTTCCGGAATGGCGGCGTTGACCACCCTGTTTCTACATTTTTCTAGTGGCGATCACCTGGTGGTCTCCGAGGATCTCTACGGTGGTACTTACCGAGTGCTTGATCAAGTGTTCGGGAAATTTGGTCTCACTGCAACCTATGTCGATACCACTGACACGGTTGCTGTCGAAGCGGCGCTGACTTCTTCCACCAAGGCACTGCTGGTTGAAACACCGGGCAATCCCTTGCTCGGTGTCGCCGATATAAGCGCTCTGGCCATTTTATGCAAAGAACGTCGGTTGCTGTTTATCGTCGATAACACCTTTCTTACCCCAGCTCTGCAACGGCCACTGGAACTCGGGGCTGATATTATCGTTCATTCGGCCACTAAGTATCTCGGTGGTCACAGTGACCTCTGCGCCGGGGCGCTGGTCGCTAAAGATGAAGCCATGGGTGAACGGCTCTATTTTCTCCAGAATTCGACCGGTGCGATTCCCTCACCCCAGGACTGCTGGTTGTTGATCCGCAGTTTGAAAACCTTGCCGATACGGATGAATCAACACTGTGCTGCGGCGCAGCAGGTAGCCGAGTGGTTGGTTCAACAACCGCAGGTTGAGAAGGTCTACTATCCGGGCTTGCCGGAACACCCAGGGCATGCCCTGACCAAAGTGCAGGCCGCTGGCTTTGGTGGGATGCTCTCTTTTAGGGTCCGCAGTGCGCAGCTGGCTGAACAGCTGTTGGAAAGACTGAAGCTAATCTCTTTTGCTGAAAGTCTCGGAGGGGTTGAGTCATTGATGACCCTGCCGGCGGTGCAGACCCACGGTGATATTCCCGAAGCGGAACGCCAGCGGCTTGGAATCTGTAATTGCCTGCTGCGACTTTCGGTTGGCTTGGAGGATCCAAACGATCTGATCTCCGATCTTGAGCAGGCCCTGAAGTAATTGAAACTACCCCTTTATCGTTGTGCATTTTCTTCGCTATAGAAAATAGCGAAAATATCTGGGATGACTAAGGAGACTGAAGCCGTCGATGGGAATACTCAACTCCCCAGTTCGCAAGAACTTGTGATATCCTGCCAAACTTCTTAGGGAAACAACGCTTATCAATATTTAGAGGGAGTTTGATGAACGACATGTCGATAGGGGAAGAGGTTTCCAGTGAAATGAATGTCGGCGGGCAACTTTCTGAATTGCTCTCGCAGGCTGTTGACTGTCTGGCTGCACTTGGTGGCGACTATGCAGGCAGTGCAGCGGAGTTACAGCTGCTGCTACAGCGCCTGGCTGAAGGACGTTTTCATCTGGCGGTTCTTGGTCAGTTTAAGCGGGGCAAAAGCACCCTGCTGAATGCGCTGCTCGGCGATGATCTGCTGCCGACCGACATTTTACCGGTGACGGCGATACCAACCTTTATCCTCGGCGGCGACCAAGTTCGGGCGACGGTTATCTTTAGCGATCAGCGAGACCCGGTCAACTGTTTACCCGAAACGGGGAGATCACTCGGCGATTTACTTGCTGAATATGTCACCGAAGCCGGCAATCCGCATAATCAGCGGCAGGTGGAGCGGGTGGAAATCACCCATCCTGCACAGCTGCTCGGACAGGGCGTCGTGCTGATCGATACCCCCGGCATCGGTTCAACCCTGAAGCATAACACCGAAGTTGCCCATCAGATTCTGCCGCACTGCGATGCCGCTCTGTTTCTGGTTTCGCCGGATCCGCCAATTACCGAAATGGAGCTGGAATATCTTGGAAAAATTCAGCAGCAGCTGCCCCGGACCTTCTTCCTGCTGAATAAGGTCGATTTTCTTGATGATGCCGAAAAGGTAGCCTCTTTACGTTTTTTATCCGAGCAACTCACTCCTTTTTGTGCCGGTGAGCCGCAGATTCTGCCTATTTCTGCCCGCCAGGGGCTAAGGTCCCGTTTAGCCAAGGAACAGTCTGGCTGGGTAAGTAGCGGTATGCAGCAGGTCGAGGAGAATCTGATCGATTTTTTTGCCCGGGGAAAACAGCAAATCTTACAGCAGGCCCTGGCGGGTAAGTCGGCCAAGCTGGTCAACGATAATATTATCCAACTGCAGTTGTCGCTTGCTGCATTGACCCTGCCGGTTGCTGAACTGGAAAAACGGATCGAGCAATTCCGGCAGTCGTTGCCGGCAGTGGAGCGCGAAAGAAAGGCTGCCGCTGATGTTCTTTCCGGCGACTTAAAACGGGCGATCGAAAAGCTGCATGCTGAAGTTGATCGGGTGCGTGAACAGGCCAAGCAGCAGATTTCTACCAGGGTCGCTGGCATTCTTGACTCTGTGGAGGACCCTGAAGAGATGGAGCGGCAGGTGCACCGTTCCCTGGCTGGAGAGATCCCGCAATTTTTCGCCCCGGCCATGAGTGCTGTTACAGAGGCCGTTCGACTGGAAGCGACTGAACTGCTGAGCCTGAATCAGCAGCGCAGCAACCAGCTGATCGAGCAGGTGCGGCAAACCGCAGCCAACCTGTTTGAGATCCCTCACCAAGCTCCTTCTGTAGGAGAGGCCCGTGCTGAATTAGCTCTGGCTGGCTGGAATACCGACCTGTTTATCTCTGATATGGATCCGCTCGGCCAGCGGCTGGCGCGAAAATTATTCACCCGCAAGTTTCGCCGCCGGCGGACGGTGAAGCGTTTGCGTGAAGAATCCCGCAAACTGGTCAGTCAGAATGTTGAACAGATCAGCTGGACCTTGCGCCGCAGTCTGGAGGAGAACTTTCGAAAATTTGGCATTGAGCTGGATGGGCAGTTGAAAAAAAACATCGCCGCAACCCGCAATGCGATGGAAGTTGCTTTGGTGCAACGGGAAAATCATTCTCAGCAAAGTGTCGGTGAAGAAGTTCGGTTGACTCAGGCGCTGAAAAAATTGCAAGGAATTGACCAGAAGCTGGGGCAGATTTGTTAACCTGGTTTAGGATAGCGGAAAATTAATACTTCTGATTTTTCCGTGGCCTCAGGGGTGATTGGCGTTATGGGTAGTGATTCAGAGTTGATCTGACGGCCATTCAATTTACCGGTCGCACACTGACGAGGACTTGAACCGAATGTTGATTGGTTGGTATTGGATAGTTCTGCATGGTTATATAGTCCCCAGAAGTTATTTCCCTGTTCCCACTGACATCGACATGGACTGTAAGGCTATACCTTTCGCGTTCATCGAGCGCTGGGAATTTCATTGAAAAAGGGATAGGGCTCGGGCCTTCAGTTCTCATGGATATGCCATTTAACGCCTTTTCAGCGACAATCTGCGATGGCGCATCAGCAAGGCTTACATTCTCAAGGCGAAGGTATATGGTGGCGTTCGAAAATGAGGAGGTAAGTTGTTCGAAAATTATTTTACCCTCAATAACTGACAAAATTGGCCGCCTTTCGATCCGAGTTGATCCCCTCTGTTTCGAAATTTAAGTGGGCCGTCTGCAGGTTATTCGCTGCCTGCAGACGGCAACTGGGGACAACATTTAGTATATTTTAGCTTAGTTTTCCAGGCCTGTCCTACTGTCCCTTAAGCTTGATCTGGAGTTTCCAAGCCATCGCCCTCAAGCTCCTCCACCAGGGCATCAGGAGGACTGCCGACATCCAAGGGTTTCTCCTCTGAGCCTTCCTCAGCATATGGGGTTTCGACAGGGACCTCTTCCAATTCCTCAACAAGCGACTCTGGCGGTCCGCCTGCGCTCATCGCTACCTCGGCAGGCGTTTCAGCTAGCTCAAGATCCTCGCAGCTGCAACTGCCCATCTCAATTTCCTCCATGAGCGAGGCCGGAACAGCTCCGCCATCAAGGTGTTCCTCCGCATTCCCCTCTGCTAGGTTGGGGACTTCAAGGAATCCTTCTTCTATCTCCTCGACGAGAACCGTCGGTGGGCCTCCCGTGTCGAGGTACGTTTGTCTCTCCTGCTGTTTGTCTTCAGCCATTTCTACATTCTCCTTTTAACGCAACCAGCCTCTGACATGATAACGTGCCTCGACGCTGACATTGTAATTTACGAGGTTTTTCACGCAGATGAAATACTTGATGTATTTATCGGACTGCCTGGTGGCCTTTATCGTCCACTCGATTTGTGGTCCAGCATCACGCGGAGGGCTCAAAGGGGCCACGACCCAGTCCACGTGCCAGTGCGCCGGCCAGCTATGGGTAAACCAACACTGAGTTGCGCCGGCCCTGACGGTGCCCTTGAACTGAACACCCAGCCAGGTGCGTGAGGGTTCGCAGTTGGGGTACATAGCCCGGACAGCAGCGATATCCCCAGCGCTGAGGCCGCTTCTTTGGCCGATGGTTGCGCCGCTTTGCAAGGGGACGATGGTCGGTTGACCGTTGCGAGAAAAGGCGTGTGTACCGTAGTGCATGATCGATCTGTAATCATACCGGCCATAATCATCGCCGTCGGTGATGTGCTGATTGAAATTGCTTACCGCACTTGGAGTGATATTTTGATAATTGATCCTGACGAAACTGTTCCGGTCCTCCCGACTTTGTTCGTGCCAAAGCCCCACAGCATGACCGATTTCGTGGATTGTGCTGCCGGTACCACAACCAGCGGCCAAACCGAGGTCTTGCTTGCCGCCCCGCATGCCCACGTATGACCAGCAGCCATTCGATGGCTTGAAGTTCACATAATTGGGATAACTGCTCGCGTTACCGCTGGTTCGCCGCACGAACCGGAGGCGGGTCTTCTGTTGCCAATGGGCAATGGCGTCAGTAACCCGACGCTGATTGGGGAGGCTTGGGTCGATGGTGTATGGTATGAGGCAGCGAGGCCAACGATAACGTTGGCCGGTAATACCAACCCCGAATTCAACACCCTCGGGAATCTCTCCAGAATCCGCAGCGGCTTGATCGGCTTCTTTTAGTATCATATCGGCGAGTTGGTCCATCTCTTCAGCGGTACCTAAAACGATGTCACCCTCGAAAACGGCAAGGCCATCAACGACTGCATACTCGATCGGTTTGGAACCAAAATTAATGCCAGTGATGAAACCTTTCTTAATTATTTCACTTCCCAACATCTCTTCCTTACACATTTTTTGTTGATCATCATTCATAGCTCATCCCCTATGGAAGATTTTTTAAGGTCAAAAGGTGCCCATTGCACCTTTTACGGTAGGCGAACTCACCTTATTGTTTCGAAGACAGTGGCTGAAAACCTCACCGCCTCTGACTTCTGAAATATTTTTTTGAGCAATCTTTTTTTTGCGCTGCAAAATATTTCCCTAAAAACTTCACCTCCTCTCATCACTAGCGAAGAATTAGGTGGGTCGCCGATTCTCTTATGCAAAAGAACTTTGCCAAGCGACAGATGGCCTGGTTCCTTTTGCATTTGCTTTTTTTTAAAGCAGGGGCGGTTACGGATGGCTTACGGATTTGGAATACGTGGAAAATTTGTTGAAAACATTAAATAGTCGGAATTTCGTGAGATCGGAGCAAAAAGAAGAGGTAGGAGAATTGTTTTATCTCACCGCAGAAACGGTGGTTGGCAAGGTCGTTGTCGCCTCAGTTCTATCAAGCGGTATTTGATCGCAATTCGTCTTTGGATGACCTTTTTTTGTTCCGGGTTGGGTGAACGATTCCGTTTGGGTTCCGGTTGCGGGTTTTACGTGCCGACAGACTGTTCGCGTGATTGAAACAACCAAGGTCGTCTTAACAATTAGTAAGTTGAAAGGAAGGAGTGAATTATTGACTATTAATGCTTTGAGGGAGGTCGAAAAAAAAGCCGGATCGAAATTCGATCCGGCTTGGCTTTTATTCGGCAGTTGATTCTTCTGGTGGTGTCTCAGATTTTTTGGTCGTTCTGCGGCGGCGTTTCGGTTTTTCTTCTGTGGCCGCATCGCTGGTTGTCGCTGCTGGGACATCCTCCGGCTTTGCCGCAGTTTTCCGTGGCCGACCCCGTTTGGGTTTTGTAACAGCTGGTCCCTCGGCAGTCGTTTCGGAGGCGATCTCTTCAGGCTTGGCTGGGACCTTCCGCGGCCGTCCACGTTTCGGTTTTTCTGTCTCCAGCGACTCAGTTTTTTCGGCTGCAGGAGTGTCCGTGGTTTTCTTAGCAGTTCTGCGGGGGCGCCGTTTCGGCTTTTCCTCTGTTGCTTGTTCATCCTGGGCTGCTGCTTCGCTCGTGACGTCTTTGGCTTTCGGGGCCGCTTTCCGGCTGCGCGGTTTCGGTTTGACTTCTTCCGCAATCTCTTCCGACGTTGAGACTGCAGCTTCAGGGGATACTTCTGCAGTTTTTGGGGTCGCCGGTTTTCTGCGGCGGCGTTTCGGTTTTTCTTCTGCCGTTGCTTCTTCGGTGGTCGATTCAGCAGTGGCTACTTCCGGTTTCTTTTCTGTGCTTGTGTGGCTGAGGAATTCCGGTTTTTCTTCGATTGATGAAGTTATTTCAGTTGTGGCAATGTCAGTGAGCTGCACGTTATTATCGGCCACTGTTCCAGGATCCGTAGCGGCTGTATTTTTAGCTTTTTTCGCAGGTGCCCTACGGGAACGGCGCCGTTTCGGTCGTTCTGGTGGCGCTTGTTCTGACTGAGCCTCAACAGTTGCAGGCGCTTTAGTGGCTGCAACTTCTGCCGGGGACGTTTCTGTGGTTGCTTTTTCGACCAGCTCCGCCGCCTGACCTGACTCGACCAGCTTGGACTCGACACCTTCCTGCTGCGCGCCGTTGCCCTCTTCCGTGCTGTGGTCGCTCTTCCTCCGCCGTCGCCGACGGCGGCGACGACTTTTGCGCTCGCCGAGTTCTTCACCGGTTTGCTCAGCAGCCGGTTCGCTAATTGCCTCTGCTGGTTCGCTTTCGTCCTCTTGTTCGTCCTGCTGCGAAGCTGCCGCCAAGGCCATTTCAATCTGGTTGGAGTGGGAGACCGGGAGGATTTCTCGGTCGTTCTCAGGAGTCTTTTCCCGTTTGTGCAGTTCCAGATCGATTTGCCCAGGGGTAAGATCCGTGCGGCCGACAATGGTTACTTTTAGATTCAGGCGCCGTTCCAACTCGACCAGCGTTTGTCGCTTGCTATTCAGCAAGTCGTTAGCCACCTCAAGCGGTACGCTGGCTTCAATATGACCGATGTGCCCTTTGGACGCCGCAGCGTGAATCTGCCGCAAGAGCGCGACCGCCTGATTTTCTGCGCTCTTGATCCGTCCTTTACCCTGACAGTGCGGACAATCCAGGTAGGCGCCGACACTTAGGGTGGGTTTGAGCCGCTGGCGGCTCATTTCAAGCAGGCCGAACTGACTGATTCGACCGACGGTCACTTTGGCCTTGTCGTCCTTTAACGATTTGCGCAGTTCCTGCTCAACCTCGCGAATATGCTTACGATCGCGCATATCGATGAAATCGATGACCACTAGCCCGCCTAGATCACGTAGCCGCAACTGCCTGCCGACTTCAGCCGCTGCTTCCAGGTTGGTTTTTACCGCCGTCGCTTCAATGCCGCTTTCGCTTGACATTTTTCCGGAGTTCACATCGATAGCGACCAGCGCTTCGGTCTGATCGATGACGATAGAGCCACCGGATGGCATCGGGATCTGGTTTTTCGCCAGAGTGTCTATCTGTTCTTCGATCTGATAGCGGGAAAAGATTGGTCGCCGCTCGCGGTGCTGTTTGACCAGGTGGGATAACTCGGGCATCACCAGCGAGAAAAAGTCTTTGGCGTCCTGAAAGATCTTCTGGTCGTCGATCAGCACTTCATCCATTTCGCTACTGAAATAATCGCGGATCGAGCGGATGACCAGGTTTGATTCCCGGTAGAGTTGGGCTGGAGCTTTGACTTGTTCTTTACGGGAAACGATTCCTTCGAAAAGCCGGACCAGGTAATCGAAATCGCGCTTGAGTTCTTCCTTTTCTTTGCCGATCCCAGCGGTACGAACGATGTAGCCCATGCGCTCTGGCAGATCGAGTTCGGCCATGGTTCTTTTCAGCTTTTTACGCTCGGGATCATCCTGGATTTTGCGGGAAACCCCTTTGGTTGTACTGTCGGGCATCAGTACCATATAGCGGCCGGGGATCGACAGAAACGTGGTCAGAGCTGCGCCCTTGTTGCCGCGCTCCTCTTTGACGATTTGGACGAGGATTTCTTGGCCGCGATTCAGGATGTCGTTAATTCGCGGGCGACCCTTGGAGTCATCTTTAGTGGGGTAAAGGTTCGGGTGGATTTCGCCAATTTGTAAGAAACCGAGCTTTTCAGCGCCATAATCGACGAAAGCAGCCTGCAGCCCTGATTCCACCCGTACTACTGAGGCTTTATAAATATTACCTTTGGTCTGTTCCTGACCAGCGATCTCGATGTCGAGCTCGCTCAAAATCCCATCAACAACGATCGCCACCCGATTTTCCTCCGGGTGGGAGGCGTTGATCAACATCTTCTTACTCATTGTTAAAACCTTTCTGGCCGCCGGTTACAGCGGGTCATCCCGGATTCCGCTTTATCTAGACCTCACCGCTGTCTGCGGGGTCTGCTGGCGGAATAGCCGGTTCAATTGAAGATACAGTTGACCCCGAGCAGGGTCGGTCGTACCAAACTTTGTTTACCTATGCTTTGCCGGTCTCAACGCCCAGGTGGCGGAGACGCGAGAAAACTCATCAATTATCGGAACTATATCAGATAAAAACTCACTGTAAAATCGAATAAATGGTAACGGGTTTTTTTATCCAGGTTCAAGCGGCTCTGACCACGGACTCTTTACTCTGTTTGCTTGCGGGGACATTGAGAATGCCAGCTGGATTATCACCTTTGTAGAATATTCGCTGATTTGTTGTAGAATATTCTACAATTTGTGCGCCTAGGCATGTCGAAAATAGAGAAATGTTTCATAAAATAAGGCATTTATCTTTTGGCACAGAAGCTGATAATAAAAGATGGCATGAATCATTGTCATCTTAATTGCTACAGGAGTTTAGCGGGATGAGTTCATCATTACAGACTATTGGGTTGCTGGTTTTACTTTTCGGCATATCAGCCGGCCTGGTTAACGCAGACAATATTCAGCTGCAGCAGCTGCTCGAGGAAGCAGACCAAAGAAATCCCTCGCTGGGTGCTGCTCTCGAGCAGATTGCTGTTGCTGATTCTAAGATAGCCCAAGTCAGTTCACTCAAAGATCCGGTATTGTCATTTGCCCTGTCAAACTATCCAGTCGATAACTTTAATAGCGACTCGGCCCCGATGACGGGCAACGAGCTCCGCTTGGCGCAGATGTTCCCCTTTCCGGGTAAGCTGGATACCAAGGGCAAGATCGCTGCGAAAAAGAGCCGCTGGTTCGCTTCGGCCTACCAGGATGCCCGCCTGCAGCTCCGCCAAAAGGTCAAAGATGCCTGGTATCGGCTGTTGTTTCAACGCCAGGCCATCGAGTTAACCAATCGCAACCTGAAGATCATCGATGATTTCATCAAGCTGACCGAAGTCCGTTACGAGGTTGGCAAGGGGCTGCAGCAGAATGTCTTGAAAGCCCATTTGCAACGCTCGAAACAGCTGGATATGCTTTTGGATTTGCAGCAGAAGGAGGCGGCCACCTTGGCAGAGTTGAATAGTTTGGTCGGCCGCGATACCGATGCAGAGCTGGAGACCAACGCGCAGCTCGAAGCCCTGTCGACGAAATTTGATCTGGCAGAGCTGCAGGACCAGGCCGAGCAGAAGCGGCCGATGTTCGGTTCCTTTGCGGCATTGATCGATCAATACAAGTCGCAACGGGAGCTGGCTAAGCTGGATTATAACCCTGACTTTACCGTTTGGGCAGGTTACCGCTGGCGCGATGATGCCCTGCCCGATGGCGGCACCGATTTTGCCAGTGCCGGCATCAGCTTTAACCTGCCGATTCCCAACGAGCGGCGTAGGGCCGGGGTTGCTGAAGCCGATTCGGCGTTGCGAATGGCCTATCAAAGACGTAACGATTTTCGCAATCAGGTGAACCTGGCGATCCATCGTTCGCTGACTCAATATGATCAGGCCAGCAAACTGGTTGAACTGTACCAGAGCGGTATTCTCCCTCAGGCCAATCAGACCTTTCAGGCGACTTTGAGCGCTTATCAGGTCGATAAGGTCGATTTTCTTTCCCTGCTCGATTCAGTCATGAGTCTTTACCGCTATGAAATAGATCATGCCCGTGCCCTGAGTGACCAACAGCGCAGCCGGGCCCAGCTTGAGGCTGCCGCCGGCCTTGAGGCTGACCAGTTAAAAACCTTGCCGAAACCCGGCGAAGGGTACCCCCGCCAATGAGACGACTGTTTAAATCCACTATCTCTCTGCTTAGCATGCTGTTGCTGGGCGGCGGAATTTTCCTCAGTGCTGATCTGAGCTTCCGCCAATTCCCTTTGGCCGGGACCGAGCACAGCCATGCCGCAGAAAAATACACCTGCGGCATGCACCCGATGATTATTGTTGATGATCCGGGGAGCTGTCCGATCTGCGGCATGGATCTGACTCCGCTAAAAGCGGGGACCGGGGGATCGTCTGCTGCAACCGCTGGCGGCAAGCGGAAGATCAAATACTGGCAGGCGCCGATGGACCCGACATTCATCCGTGATGAACCGGGAAAATCGCCAATGGGGATGGATCTGATTCCGGTTTATGAAGATGAGGCGACCGGTGGTTTGTTGATCACCATCGATCCGACCACCATCCAGAACATGGGTGTGCGTACCGCAGCGGTCAGTCGTGGTGATCTGTCGCGGACCATCCGTACGGTTGGTCTGGTCAGTTATGAGGAACCAAAGCAGTACGTGGTCAACGCTAAAATAGCCGGTTGGGTGGAAAAGCTTTATGTTGCCGAGACTGGGCAACAGGTGAAAAAGGGGCAGGCCTTACTTGAAATCTACAGCCCCGATCTGGTGTCCGCTCAGCAGGAACTCTTGTTGGCGCGGGATAACTACAACTCTCTCAAAGACAGCAGCTTTGCGCAGATCTCCGAGAACGCCAAACGGCTGCTTGAATCCTCGCGCAAGCGGCTGCAGCTCTGGGATGTCAGCAAAAGTCAGATCGCCAGGGTGGAAAAGACCGGCCAGGTGCGTAAAACAGTAACTCTTTACGCTCCATACACTGGCATCGTTACCATGAAAATGGTCAATGAGGGGATGTACGTCAAGCCTGGAATGACCCTGATCAATCTAGCTGATCTGTCCAGGGTTTGGGTATTGGCCGACCTTTACGAATACCAGCTGCCCTGGGTCAAGCTGGGGCAAAAGGCTAAGGTGGTGCTGCCCTATGTGAAAAATCGCAGCTTTGAGGCTGAGGTCAGCTACCTCTATCCCTATGTCGAAGGCAAGACCCGGACTGTCAAGGCTCGCTTGGAGCTGGACAACGCCGAATTCGAACTGCGGCCGGAGATGTACGTTACGGTCTATCTCTCTGGAGAAAAGGTCGAAGATGCCCTGCTGATCCCGCAGGAAGCTGTTCTTCATTCCGGAGAAAAACAGACCGTCTTTGTTGCCTTAACCGGTGGGCGGTTTGAACCAAGGCTGGTGAAGACCGGGCTACAGGGGGAAAACGGTCATATCGAGGTGGTACAGGGGCTGTTCGAAGGTGAACAGGTGGTGACCAGTTCGCAGTTTATGCTCGATTCTGAAAGTAAACTGCGCGAAGCGATCCAGAAGATGCTCAATCCGACCCGTGACGAATCGCCGGAAAAAGGTGCCGATGATGCCGAAGACCTGTTCGGCGACGAAGGCGGCAAAGAAGACGATATGGAAGATCTCTTTGGCGATGATGAGAAGAAAGCTAAGGAAGATATCGAGGATCTGTTCAAATAATCGACCGAAACTGGTCTGGCACTATAGGTAGTTCCAATGCTGGAAAAACTCATCGAATGGTCGATCAAGAATAAATTCATGGTGGTGCTGCTGACTTTCTTTGTGATTGTCGGCGGTCTTTACGCCCTGAAGAATACCCCGCTCGACGCCATCCCCGACCTCTCGGATGTCCAGGTGATTGTCTTTACCGAGTACCCGGGGCAGGCGCCGCAGGTGATCGAGGATCAGGTCACCTATCCGCTGACCACGCAGATGCTGGCGGTGCCGCAGGCGAAAACCGTGCGCGGGTACTCCTTCTTCGGCCTCTCTTTTGTCTACATTATTTTTGAGGATGGCACCGACCTTTACTGGGCCCGTTCACGGGTGTTGGAATACCTGAACTACGCCGCCGGAAGATTGCCGCCAGGGGTGAATCCGAGCCTTGGCCCGGACGCCACCGGCGTCGGCTGGATCTACGAGTATGTGATCGAAAGTGATCAGCACGATCTGCAACAACTGCGTTCGATGCAGGACTGGTTCCTGCGCTACGAGTTGACCTCGGTCGAAGGGGTTTCTGAAGTTGCCGCGATCGGCGGTTACGTGAAACAGTACCAGGTCGAAGTCGATCCCGACCGGTTGCTCGCCTACAACATCGGCATCCCGAAGATCCGCATGGCGATCAAAAAGAGCAACAATGATGTCGGTGGTCGGTTGGTCGAGATGGCTGAGACCGAGTTTATGGTTCGCGGCTTGGGCTACATCCAGTCGGTCGAGGATCTGGAACTGGTCGTGGTCGGCAATGATGGTCGAGGTACGCCGATTCTGCTGCGAGATGTCGCGCGGGTAACCGTTGGCCCCGAACTGCGGCGAGGCGTGGCCGAACTGGACGGCAAGGGCGAGGCGGTCGGCGGCGTGGTGATTATGCGCTATGGCGGCAACGCGCTGAAAACCATCGAGAATGTCAAAAAGAAATTGGAGCAGTTGCAGGCCGGGCTGCCCGAAGGGGTGACGATTAAACCTGTCTACGATCGCAGCGGGTTGATCGAGCGGGCGGTCGACAACCTGACCGAAAAACTGATCGAAGAGAGTATTGTCGTGGCGGTGGTGACGGCGCTGTTCCTGTTCCACCTGCCGAGCTCCCTGGTGGCGATACTAACCCTGCCGATAGCGATCCTGATGGCTTTTATGGTCATGTACTTTCAGGGGATCAATGCCAATATCATGAGCCTGGGTGGCATCGCCATCGCCATTGGCGCGATGATCGACGCCGCCATCATCATGATCGAAAATGCCCACAAGCATCTGGAGCGTGACCGCGGCAAGAAAGATCACTGGGCAATTATCACCGACTCCTGCAAGGAGGTTGGCCCCTCACTGTTCTATGCCCTGTTGGTGATCACGGTCTCCTTCTTTCCGGTCTTTACCCTGGGCGAGCAGTCGGGCCGGATGTTTAAACCGCTGGCCTATACCAAGACCTACGCCATGGCAGCCGGAGCTCTGCTCTCGGTGACCCTTGTGCCGGTGTTGCTCGGCTGGTTTGTTCGCGGCAAGATACCGGATGAGCACAAAAATCCGATCAATCGGTTTCTGATCTGGGCCTATAACCCGATGGTCGATTTCGTCATCAGGTGGCGGAAGCTGGTGCTGATCGTTGCGCTGCTGGTCACGGTGTCGATAATCGTGCCGATTCAAAAGATGGGTTCCGAGTTCATGCCGCCGCTTTACGAGGGTGATCTGCTCTACATGCCGACCACCCTGCCGGGGATTTCGATCACCAAGGCGCGGGAACTGTTGCAGCAAACCGATAAAATTATTGCTCAGTTTCCTGAAGTCCATCATGTTTTCGGTAAGGTCGGCCGGGCCGAAACTGCCACCGATCCGGCGCCGCTGTCGATGCTGGAAACCACCATTATGCTCAAACCGGAATCGGAGTGGCGAACGGTGCCGAAGCAGCGCTTCTACTCCGACTGGTCGGAGGAATATGAGTGGCTAAAAGATCCGCTGCGAATCGTCTGGCCGGAAGAGGGGACCATCGACGTTGAGGAGCTTAAGACCCTGCTTAATGATTCGATCAGGTTTCCGGGTCTGACCAACGCCTGGACCATGCCGATCAAGACCCGGATCGACATGCTTTCCACTGGGATCAAAACCCCGGTCGGCATCAAGGTCATGGGGGATGATCTGGAGATCCTCTCACGGATTGGTGAAGAGATCGAAGCGGTAGTCCGCGAGATACCGGGAACCTTAAGCGCCTTTTCCGAGCGTGTGGTCGGTGGTAACTATTTGGATTTCGAGATCGATCGGCGGGCGATAGCGCGTTATGGACTCACCGTCGGCGATGTACAAGACACCATCCAGTCGGCCATCGGTGGGATGAACGTCTCGCAGACGGTTGAAGGCTTGGAACGCTACCCGATCAATATCCGCTATGCCCGCGATTATCGGAATGATTTGCAGTCGCTCGGGCGGGTCCTGATCCCGACACCGACCGGTCAGCATATCCCGATCTCGCAGGTTGCCGAGATCAAGATCAAAAAAGGGCCACCGGGAATCAAGAGCGAGAACGCCCGCCGAACTGCCTGGGTGTTCGTCGACCTCAAAGGGGTTGACGTGGGGACCTATGTGCAGCAGGCACAGCAGGTGGTGGAAGCGAAGATCAAGCTGCCGCCGGGATACAATATTATCTGGAGTGGCCAGTACGAGTACATGCAGGCGGCTGCGGCCAAGCTGAAAGTGGTGATTCCGCTGACCCTGCTGATTATCTTTGTCATCATCTATATCAGCACCAAGTCGATAGTCAAAACCGGGATCATCTTCATCGCTCTGCCGTTGTCGATGGTCGGTTGTTTCTGGTTTCTCTGGGCGCTCGACTACAACATGTCGGTAGCGGTTTGGGTCGGGATTATTGCGCTGGCAGGAATCTCAGCGGAGACCGGGGTGGTGATGCTGCTCTACCTTGATCTGGCCTACGAACTCTGGATGAAGAATAGCCGGATGCTCAATCGCGGTGATCTGGTTCAGGCGATTCATCATGGCGCGGTCAAGCGGATTAGGCCGAAGATCATGACCATTTGCGTCATTATCGCTGGTCTGATTCCGATCATGTGGAGTCACGGGGCCGGAGCCGATGTCATGAAACGGATTGCTGCGCCGATGGTCGGCGGGGTGATCACTTCGGGAGTTATGGAGCTGCTGGTCTTTCCGGTTATTTATTTCATCTGGAGGCAGAGAGGGTTGGAACAATCCACCGAACCGACAGCGCTGGAAGAACTGCACGAATGAACAAGAATGGCTACTTAGGTGGTAAGTGACAACGCACTTGAGACAAACAACCGAGGTTGAATCCTTCTACTAACCCTGGATTGATATCCACTAACGACACAGGAGAAGACAGATGAAAAAACAGATTTTAACCCTGATGCTGACCACACTGCTGGTCATCCCCGCAACCCTTTTGGCCATGAGTCACGGTGATGATGGAAAAAAGATGGACATGGATCATGGTAAAGAAATGGCCATGGATCATGGTGAAAAAAAGGGCCATGACATGGACAAGATGGATCACGGCAACATGAAGGGGATGGATCACGCGGGCATGTCGATGGACGGTAAAATGATCATGCTCGGCAATGAAGATGTTGATGGGGTCAAGGGGATGTTTCATTTGAACGATGTGCAGGAACAGATGGCCGCACACGGTATGAAAGAAACCCACCATATCATGGGCGCTTTTGTTGATGTGGCGAGTGGCGATACTATTGAATCAGGCACTGTCGCGGTGAAGATCGAAGATCCTGATGAAAATGTCAGCAAAGCGATAAAAATGATGGGTATGGAGGGTCACTTCGGGGTTGATATCACTCTCGACAAAAAGGGGATGTATCATTTCAAGATCGGCACCAAGCTGGCTGATGGTAAGAAGCGGACTTACCATATGCACTTTGAAAATAAATAAGTTGAGAGCTGATTAAATAGCCATGCTTCTCTTGCCCCGGCAGAAATGTCGGGGCTTTTGATATTCTTCTTCACGTGTGCAGCCGAAAACTTGAAACAAATCGGCTATAATTTTAGTTATCTGCCAACCGAGGTTAGCCCCACCAATTGCAAGGAGGACGCTATGGCAACCAAAACACTCTGGAATCCGCAACAGGAAGCGAAGCTACTGGCATGGCACCAGATGCAGGTGGCCGCGCCAGTCAAAAAAGCTCCCTGCATCACTATTGCCCGCGAATTCGGTTGTCAGGCTTATCCCTTGGCCGAGGAACTGCTGAGCAGGCTAAATGCACCGCAGTCGGGTGAACCCTGGGTGATTATCGGCAAACAGGTGCTGGATGAGGTCGCCAGGTTATCCGGCTATTCTGTTGCTCAGATCGAGAAATCACAAGATACGCCGGCCTCACTGAAGGCGATTTTCTCCATGTTTCTGGACAAGAGTCGCGCCGAAGAAACCGAGATCTTTATCCATATGAAAAATGTTCTGCGAGATTTCGCCAAGCGTGGCAATTGTATTCTGGTTGGGCGCGGAGGGGTGTTTGCCTCACAGGACCTGGCGAACTGTCTCCACCTGAGGCTGGTCGCTCCCTATGATTTCCGGGTGCAGAAGATTATGCGGGCCAATAAAATGAATCAAAAAGAGGCAGAAAGCTTTATTTCCCTGCACCAGAAACAGCGCGACGATTTTGTGCGCCGCTTCGCCGCCGGCGACATCGACGATTCCCGGCTTTATCATCTGGTAATCAACAACAGCCGGCTGCCGGTTGAATCGATTGCAGAAATGGTAGAGAACTACCTTTTGAAATCTCTGGGCTAGGTCATATTAGCAGGCAAACACATCGCCGCAGTGCTCTTCCAATCATCGTCTTTTCAAGAGGTTTCCCGCCAGTGGAAGCCTCTTTTTATTGTCTGCTGCTGTCTGCTGCTGTTGCAGTTTTTCAGGTTGTGTTATAAGTGACAACTTGTTTTTGACTGAAGGATAGAAGCTTAAAATGCTGCAACTCAGAGAAATCGTCAAACATTTCGCCGACCGGAAGATTTTTGCCGGTATCGACTGGCATATCCGGCCCAGCGACCGGATCGGTCTTTGTGGAGAAAACGGTGCTGGCAAATCGACCCTGCTGAAAATGCTGGCTGGCATGGTCGAGACCGATGCCGGGACGCTGCAGGTCGCCAAGGGAACGACTTTCGGCTATCTGCCCCAGGATGGTCTGGAGCACCACGGCCGCTCGCTGTTTGACGAAGTTCACAGCGCCCTGGCCGAGCTGTTGATGATGGAACAGGAGCTCCGCCAGTTGGAGGCGAAGATCGCCAGCGAGCATAATCCCGCAGAGCTGGAACGTTATGCCGAACTGCAGCACCTGTTTGAACAGCGTGGCGGTTATCAGATGGAGTCGGAGGTGGGCCGGGTGCTCAGCGGTCTCGGTTTCAGCCCGGATGATTTCACTAAGCCCTGTGAGACCTTTTCCGGTGGCTGGCAGATGCGCATTGCTCTAGCCAAACTGTTGTTGCAACGACCCAATCTGTTGCTGCTGGATGAGCCGACTAACCATCTGGATCTGCCGGCCCGCGATTGGCTGGAAGATTACCTGGTGGCCTATCCACACGCCGTGGTGCTGGTTTCACATGATCGTTTCTTTCTGGATAAAGTGGTCACGCGCATCGTCGAGATCTGGAACGGCAAGCTCAGCGAATATCCGGGCAACTACACCAAATATATCAAGGTGCGCGATGAACGGGTGGCGGCGTTGAAAGAGGCCAAGCGCCAACAGGATGAAGAGATCGCCCGCATCGAAGCTTTTATCGGTCGCTTCCGCTATCAAGCCAATAAAGCCTCCCAGGTACAGAGCCGGGTCAAACAGTTAGATAAAATCGAGCGGATTTCCCTGCCGCCGGAACGCAAGAAAATCGCCTTCAGTTTTCCTGCGCCACCCAAAGGCGGGAGGATGGCGATGGAATTACACCAGGCTTCGCAACAGTATGGCGACCTCAAGGTGCTGCAGCAAGTTGATGTGCAGGTTGAACAGGGGGAACGACTGGCGTTGGTTGGTCCCAACGGCGCCGGAAAGTCAACCCTGATGCGCCTGCTGGCAGGGGTTGAAGTGCCGGTCAGTGGCGAGCGTAAGGAGGGACATAACCTGCAACTGGCCTACTTTGCCCAGGATCAGGCTGCAGAATTGAACCCCACACGCGATGTTTACGCCGAGCTTTGCGCCGATGCTCCGGTGCCGATGGTGCCGAAACTGCGCAACATCCTCGGTGCGTTTCTGTTCTCCGGGGATGATGTTGAAAAATCGGTCAAGGTGCTCTCCGGGGGGGAGCGCAACCGCCTGGCGCTGGCTAAATTGCTGCTGCGGCCCGCCAACCTGTTGCTGCTCGATGAACCGACCAACCATCTGGACTTGCAGTCCAAGCAGGTGTTGCTCGATTCTTTGCGCAGCTATCAGGGGACCATCGTGTTCGTTTCTCACGACCGTTATTTTGTCGACCAGCTGGCCACCCGGGTGCTGGAGGTGGGGGGCGGGAAGGTCGACTCCTACCTGGGGAACTATGAGGATTTTCTCGCTGCCAAGCAGCAGCAGGGGGATCTGAGTCACAGCGCTCAGCGGGTCGAACAGCATGCGCAGGCCAGCAGTGAGTCACCGCTCGATAAAGAGTCGCGGTTGCAGGCTCATGCTGAGCGTAAAGAACAGCAACGGCGCGAGCAGAAACGACAACGCCTGCTGGCCGATATCGAGAGCCGGATCGAAGCTCTGGAAGCGCAGTTGGCAGTCATTGAGCAGACCATGGCCGATCCGGAGCTTTATCAGGATCAGCACCGCTGGAGCCAGGTCAGTAGCGAACATCAGCAGGTCAAGGATCAGCTGGATGAGGCGTACCATCAGTGGGAAGGTTTGCAAGAGTCGGCATGAACCCGGATCACCCTTATGTTGTTGTGGTCTGCGGACTCTCTGCGGGGGTGGGAAAAACCACTCTGGCCAGCAATCTGGCGATCTATTTAAAAGCGCTGGTAGAAGACTTGCCGGTTGCCTACCTCCCGCTGGATGAAAATGCCAACCCGGATGCGACTTTTGCCCTGGCCGGCAGGGCCAGACGTTCCCTCGCTGAATTTAACGAGGTAGACAACCTGGTTGAGCTGCTCAGTTTCGGCCAGTTCGGGGTGGAGTATTGCAAGGCGCTTCCTGCCGGTTCTCTAGCACCGCAGCCACAGCAGCTCAGACGCTGGTTGTCGCGCTCAGACTATCCAGGAGTGGTGTTGTGCGATGTTAGCTCGCAAAGCCCGTTTCAGCAGGCTGCCCTAATGGCGGCTGATCTGCTGTTAGCGATCGTCAAAGATCCGGCCAGCCTTGGCGAGTTGACCGCATTGCGGCAGGAATTCCGAACGACAGGCGGCGATGACCGGCAAATCTGCCTGCTGCCCAGCCAACTGGGAGACCTGCAACACGAACAACCACAGCTGGACCTGGAAGGCTTTTTGCGTTTTGCCGCTGAGGAGCGTGGTTTTCAGGTGTTGAAAGAACTTTTACCGGCAGAGCCTCGGGTGGCTGAAAAGATCAGTGCTGGCCAAGCGGTGTTGACCCGCGTGCCAGAAAGTCGCAGCCATCAGCAGTTGCATCAGCTCGCAGAATTTTTACTGGCCCGAAAACAGGCTGGGGAGTATCTTCCCTCCCGGGTAAGCCGGGCCATCGATGATCAACTGTTGCCAACACGGGCTGCGCGGGTCGATTTCTGCTGTCCGGTTTGCGAGCAATCGGTTTGGGCGCAGAAGACGCACTATCTAGAGTCCGCACCGGCTCGTCGCCGTCTGCTGTTGCACCAGGACTGCCTTGACCAGCTGCTGAATGATCTGAAGCTTGCCGAATTTAAGAATTCCTGGGAGCTGCTGCTAATGCAGCCAGCTGCAGCGCATGGCGGTGAGAACCAGCATATTCGCTTGCAGCTCTTCGACGCTTCAGGAGAACGATTGGAGGGGCGGGATTTTCCCTTGCCGGTTCCGTCAGGCTGGTCAAAAGTTCTGCACGCAGCGACTGGACGCCATCCGGTTGAGCTGTATGGTGAAACGCTGCTGCTTGCTAACGCACAGCCGGTCGATACTGTGCTGACCACCGATTGGTATCAGAACTTCAAACGACTGTGCCGCCAGTTGCGGCAGCGCTGCGTAACTGAGCTCTGGTAGCCACCTGCACTCTGTGTTGACAGGCGGGAAGAAAATTTTTAAATTGCTTAATGTTTTTTTGCGAATTGAGGAAACAATGATTTATCTGCCGCGAGGCATGGCCGTTAGAGAAAATGTTAATCCCGCCCGGATCAACCTGCCGGAAGCGATGGATAAGTTGCGGACCGGAAGTTTTTCCGGTTACCTGCGGTTTGATGCGCCCCAGGGAAGTGCGGTTGTCATTTTTGAGCAGGGGAAGCTGGCCAGTGCCCTCTATGTGAACAGCGATGAAACCGAACGGCTGATCGCCTATGATGCGATTGCTCGAATTTTTGAAATCTCAATCCTTGGCGACGCCCTGCTGAATATTTACCGCCTGGCTCCGGAACTGGCGATGGGGCTGCATGCCCTGCTGCATGGTCAATATGCCTATAAAGGGCAGGACCTTAAGCTGATCGATATCAAGGCCTTGCTAAGCCGGATCAAGGAAGAGCAACTTACCGGGTGTTTGCGGGTCTATGATGCAGATAAGGCGGTACTGATTTTTTATGACCAGGGCAATGCGCTCGGATTTTTTCACGATGGCGGTAGCGAAATCGTCACCACCGCAGATCTCGCCAGGTCGGTCGCCAAACGTCCGGGGGCGCGCGCTGATCTGTTGAGAACCGAAAATACCGATGGCCTGGTCCTGGCTGATTTAATGGCGTCTGCCGATCTTGGACCGCTCTGGCAGCGAGCGCGGAAAGTCTTGCTCCAAGATCGTCGCAAGCGTGAAGAAGCGGCCATGCGCTCGTTGGAAGAAAACATGGAGTTGCGTAAACAGCGGACGCTCAGTCAGCTAAAGGTTATCGCTGGCAACTATATCGGCAAGTTTGGTGTCTCCCAGGTGGATAAAGCTTTCACCCATGTCAGCGCTGAACTGAAGCCGGATGAGCTGGCGCTTTTCTATACCGAATTACAGCGATTGGCCAAACTGGTAGCCGGTCCATCTAAGATCGCTGCGATGCTTGATGAGATGAAAAATACCCTGAACAACGCTGATTAGGGTCACCTAACCAAAGGCGGATATTATGGGAGGTTGCTGCCGGTGGATTTAGCTCTTCTGTCGATCCTTTTATGGTTGATCGCGGGATTAGCCTCCTTCTATTTCAGTCTTGGTAATGCCCGGGTCTGGACCAGCATCACTATCGGCTTTGCGTTAATTTTTTTCGCCGAAGTCACGCCATCAGTAATTCTACAGCTGCCTGCGTTACAAATTCCCCAGCTACAGGCTCTCAGCCAGATCTCCGGGACGCTCGCCATCCTGATGGTCACCCTCGGGTTCCTGGAGTATTATATGTTCAGCCGCGCCCTGGAGGTCGAAGGGGAGAAGCTGCACGTCTATCTCGGGGCTCTTTCGCTACTGATTGCAGCGATGATTATTGTTTTTTTCAATCCTCCACCTACGCCAGAGATATTGCATACCTTAAATATCGTTGAAAATTCCTGCTGGGTTTTTCTTTCGCTGATTAATATTGATGTTGTCCGGAAGATTTCCCTGGCGGTAAAGGGTACGCCAATATTTAAAGGCTTCATCGGCTTTTTTTTGGTATTTAGCTGTATTCTTCTTTGGAAAGGTTCCGAGCTTTATCTTCAGGTTTATGATCTGGTCAGCTATGCGGATCAGTATCCTTGGCGCTACGAGCTTTCCCGGCAGTTTCACGAGATCGGCAATTATCTGGCCAGTATTTCGGTCGCCGGAACTTTCATTTATCTGAGCCGGCTGCTGCGTTAGCGGCCCAGGTTTTTACATCAAAGGGCCTATCTGGAGGCCCGGTTTGGTGGCGGAAACTGGCCGCTTCTGGCGGGTGCTGGCCGGTTTATTGGCGGGTCGGGTTGACTGTTGGTAAAACAGAGTTATTATTCTTGACCGGTCAGGTGGTTTGAATTATACCTAGGCAGTCTCACTAAACATTGTTTTTCTCGAACTTAAAATGTCAGGAGGTCTCTACCCATGAAAAAACTTACCATACTGATGTCTACTGTAGCGCTAGTGCTAGGTCTGGTGACGGCTGGCTTCGCTGCTGATACGATCAAGCTTGGTGTTGCTGGCCCGCACAGCGGGGACTTGGCCCCCTACGGGATCCCGGCGATGAAAGCGGCGCAACTGGTGGTTAAAAAAGTCAATGCGTCTGGTGGCGTGCTCGGCAAGCAGGTTGAACTGCTGATTCAGGATGACCAGTGCAAACCGGAGATCGCGACCAATACCGCGACCAAGCTGGTCACTGATGGGGCCAACGTTGTTCTCGGCCATATCTGTTCCGGGGCCACCAAAGCAGCTTTGGGAATCTATAAGGATGCTAAAATTGCTGTTATGTCTCCCTCTGCAACCAACCCGCCTTTGACCCAGAGTGGCGATTATCCAAACTTTTTTCGCACCATCGCCTCGGATGATATGCAGGCTCAGATGGCTGTCGATTTTACCTTGAACGAACTGGGGCTGAAGAAAGTTGCCGTCCTGCATGACAAAGGTGATTACGGTAAGGGTTTCGCTGAGTTCGCCAAGAAATTCCTCGAAGAGTCGGGCAAGGCTGAAGTGGTGCTGTTCGAAGGGGTCACCCCGGGCGCCATGGATTACTCCTCGATCGTCCAGAAGGTTCGCCGTAATAATGCGGAAGCATTGATCTTCGGTGGTTACCATCCGGAAGCCTCCAAGTTGACTTCACAGATGAAGCGTAAGCGGTTGAAGACGGTTTTTATCTCTGACGACGGTGTTAAGGATGACAGCTTCCTCAAGGTCGCCGGCGAGGCTGCCGAAGGTGCTTACGTCACCGGACCTCGCGACCTGTCTTCGCTTCCACTCAATGCCCAGGCCACTGCTGACTTCAAAGCCGCTTACGGTGCCGAGCCAGGGGCTTTCTTCCAAGAAGCTTACTCCGCCACCATGGCGTTGCTGAATGCCATCGAAAAGGCCGGCAGCACCGATTACGATGCGGTGACCAAAGCGCTGCGGACCGAGTACGTTGAAACTCCGGTCGGCAAGATCAAGTTCGACAGCAAGGGTGATGCCGAAGGCGTTGGTTTCTCGGTCTACAAGGTCGAGGGTGGTGCATTCAAAGAGATCAAGTAACTGAAATTATAATTAAGCAGCGAAAAACCTGAACTCCGGGGTGCTGCAGTTTGGATCCCTTCAGGGGGCTGGTGTTTTGCCAGTCCCCTGAAGCTTTGTTTGCGGCATGGTTTTCTCACCAAAAGGCCGTTGAATTTTGTCGCAATAAACTGAAGGTTGTTGGCGTCGTATGCCACCCGCCTTACGTCTCACAACATTTGGCAGCTACTCTATGGAATATTTTCTTGAACTATTTCTCGGTGGCCTGACCCGGGGGAGCATTTATGCTCTGATCGCTCTCGGTTACACCATGGTTTACGGTATTATCCAGCTGATCAATTTCGCCCACGGCGAAATCTATATGATCGGTGCTTTTGTCGCCCTGATTGTTGCCGGTGTCTGCACCATCTACGGTTTTTCCGGCGTGTCGGTGCTGATCTTGGCTGCGGTCATCGCCATCATCTATTCCTGTGCCTATGGATATACCTTGGAGAAGATCGCTTATCGCCCGCTCCGGGGTGCGCCGCGTCTCTCGCCGTTGATCAGCGCTATCGGCATGTCGATCTTTTTGCAGAACTATGTGCTGCTGGTCCAGACCCCTGATTTTTTGCCGTTTCCTAACCTGATCCCCGAGTTCGAGTTCATGGAGCCGGTGGCGCATATTATCGGTTCTCCGGAGCTGGTGATTCTGGTGACGACTGTGGTCACCATGGTGCTGCTGACCCTGCTGATCAAGAAGACCAAGATGGGCAAGGCGATGCGTGCCACCCAGCAGGATATGAGCATGGCCCGGCTGGTCGGAATCAATGTCGACCGGGTTATTTCAATCACCTTTATCATCGGTTCGGCCCTGGCAGCGATCGGTGGAGTGCTGGTCGCCTCCTATATCGGCCAGGTTAACTTCTATATCGGCTTTCTGGCCGGAGTGAAGGCTTTTACGGCGGCAGTGCTCGGCGGTATCGGCTCCATTCCCGGGGCGGTGCTCGGGGGGTTGGTTCTCGGCTGGACGGAGAGTTTCTCTGCTGGTTACATTTCCAGCGACTATGAAGATGTCTTTGCCTTCGGCCTGCTGGTCTTGATTCTGATTCTGCGGCCTGCCGGGATTCTCGGTAAGTCACGAAAGCAGAAGGTTTAAGGGAGACGATGATAATGCAGAATTTCAAACAATCGATAATCGTTTCTCTGTGGTTTATCTTTCTGACCTTCCCGCTGATGGTGGTGCGGGTCAACACCATGAACAATGTTGTTGAGTGGCGGTGGATGAATATCCTCTGGGTCGGGATCGGCAGTTTCATCCTGTCCTACGCCTGGCGCTATATGCTGACACGTCAGCAAGCGAGTAAAAAGGTCGATGAGGCAGGGGTCGAGCAACTCTCCATGGGACAAAAGCTGCTGGAAAATCAGACGGTGCGTCAGCGGGCTCTGGTGGTGCTGCTGATCTTTGCGCTGATCTTCCCGCTGGTCTTCGATACCTATCAGAGTAACATTATGATCTCGGCACTGATCTACGTCATTCTCGGTCTTGGCCTGAACATTACCGTCGGTCTGGCCGGTCTGCTCGATCTCGGTTATGTTGCTTTCTTCGCCGTCGGTTCCTATTCTTATGCGCTGTTGAATCATCATTTTGATCTCGGCTTCTGGGTCTGTCTGCCGCTCGGCGGGATATTCGGTTGCCTGTTCGGGGTTCTCCTTGGATTTCCGATTCTGCGCTTGCGTGGTGACTATCTGGCCATCGTCACTCTTGGTTTCGGTTCGATCGTCAAGATCGTGCTGGAGAACTGGAGTGAATTCTCCTTCGGGCCCAGCGGGATCGCCAATATCGATCGGCCGGGACTGTTCGGCATGGAAATGAACCTGGCCGGGAACACCACCTACATCTACTACATTATGATCGCTTTGGTGATCTTTACCATCCTGACCACCAACCGCTTGAAAGACAGCCGGATCGGGCGCGCCTGGATCGCTCTGCGTGAGGATGAGATTGCCTGCGTGGCAATGGGCATCGACATGGCCCGGACCAAACTCTCGGCCTACGCTTTGGGAGCCTTCTGGGCGGGGATGGTCGGGGTGCTGTTTGCCGCGAAAACCACCTTTATCAACCCAGCCAGCTTTACCTTTATGGAATCGGCGATCATCCTTTCGATTGTCGTCCTTGGTGGAATGGGCTCGGTGCTCGGGGTGATTCTCGGTGCGTTTATTTTGATTCTGCTGCCTGAGTATCTGCGTGCCTTCTCCGAATACCGGATGTTGGCTTTCGGTGCCGCCATGGTGTTGATGATGATCTTCCGGCCGCAGGGGATCATCAGCAATATCCGCCAGAAATATGAATTTAAAGGCTTGAAGGAAAAGACCGACAATGGCTGAACAAGAAAAGCATAAGCTGCTTGAGGTTAAAGGGCTGACTATGGATTTCGGCGGCCTGCGGGCTGTCGACAGCGTCTCCCTGGAGGTCTGCGAAGGGGAAATTGCTGCACTGATCGGCCCCAACGGGGCCGGGAAGACCACTTTCTTCAACTGTGTAACTGGGATCTACAATCCGACCAAAGGGGATGTTTTGTTGCACCCCAAGGGGCTGCCGACCCGCCGCTTGAATGGTCTTAAACCGAACAGGGTGACCGAGATGGGGATGGCGCGGACCTTCCAGAACATCCGCCTGTTTCCTGATATGACCGTGCTTGAGAACGTCATGATCGGTCGCCACTGTCGGACCAGTTCCGGACTGGTCGGTGCGGTGCTGCGCGGCAAAAAGGTTCGCGAGGAAGAACGGCAGATCGTAGAGGACTGTTATCATCTGCTGGAAAAGGTCGGCCTGGCGGATTTTGCCAACGAGTTTTCCAAAAACCTGCCTTACGGTGCGCAGCGGCGCCTGGAAATCGCCCGGGCGATGGCCACCGATCCCTTTCTGTTGCTGCTCGATGAGCCGGCCGCCGGGATGAATCCGCAAGAAACTGTTGAATTAGACCAATTGATCTGCAAGATCAGTGAAAAGGACCGGATCGCCATCCTGCTGATCGAGCACGATATGAAACTGGTCATGAACATCTCCGACCATATCTACGTGATGGAGTACGGCAAGAAGATTGCCGAAGGCAGCCCGCAGCAGATCAAGGATAACCCCAAGGTGATCGAGGCGTACCTGGGCGAAGAAACCGATGCCTGATGGCGTCGCAAAAATTCCGTCTCACTGCGTTGTCGTATTTTTCTGGATCTCGGCATACTGCTGTATGCCTTCGCCTCTGAAAAATACTGCCGCCTTGTCAGACGAAAATTTTGCTTAGCCATCTTATATAACGATAAGAGACCAATTTATGCTTAAACTGAACAATATCCAGACCTTTTACGGGAATATCCAGGCCCTCAAGAACGTCTCCATCGAAATCAATGAAGGGGAGATCGTCACCCTGATCGGTGCCAACGGCGCCGGTAAATCCACCACCTTGATGTCGATCTGCGGCATTACCCCGCCGCGCTCTGGCGAGATCCTGCTTGATGGTGATCCGATCCACGAGCTGAATCCGGAAAAGATCGTCCAGAAGGGGATCGTCCAGGTGCCGGAAGGACGGCGCATCTTCCCCGACATGACGGTGCAGGAAAACCTTGAAATGGGGGCGTTCCTGCGCACCAACAAGCAGTTGGTGCAGCAGGATCTGAACTACGTGATGACCCTGTTCCCGATCCTGGAAAAGCGGCGCTCCCAACTTGGTGGCACTCTTTCAGGTGGCGAGCAGCAGATGCTGGCGATTTCTCGTGCGTTAATGGCCCGGCCGCGCCTGCTGCTGCTTGATGAACCCTCCTTGGGCCTGGCACCATTGATCATCAAGCAGATCTTTGAAATCATCAAAAAAATCAACAAAGAGAGCAATACCACTATCTTTCTGGTCGAGCAAAACGCCAACCAGGCCTTGAAACTCGCCGACCGCGGTTACGTCATGGAGAACGGCAACATCACCCTGGTCGATTCGGCGGACAATCTGTTGGCCAACGATGATGTGCGCAAGGCCTACCTTGGTATTTAAACTTGTTCAGTTATGATTTGTTTCAGGGGGCACCTTGTCAAAGCGAGGTGCTTTTTTTATGACAAGCCTGTGATTTCTGCTAGTTAGGTTGATATCTTTCTGCGCGGTTATTTTTAAGCTGTGTTAGAATTGCTCTTTGCAGTGACCTCAGGAGTGGGTTTAATAATGCGGCGAATTTTTTCGACAGTCACACGAAAAATGGTCATTGGCTATCTGGTGATCGTCTTTTTCAGTCTACTGGCGATCGGCTTTGCGCTCTTTCGTATGGACCAGCAGGCCCAGCAGGCCCAGCAGCTGGTTAAGGTTGATTTTCATATTTTCGATCTGTTGCGCGATTTGCAACAGAATCTGGCAGCCCAGGATAATATCGATAAACAGTTATTGATCCTGCGTGATCCTGAATTCGAGGAATTGCGGGAAAATCGTTCTGAAGAGCTCGGGCAGTTGCTCCAAGCGTTGTCTCAGGTCTCCCTGCCCGAGGCCATGAAGAACCTTCCGACGCAGATCGAAAATTATCGGGCGATCAATGCCAGGCTTGCCTCGGCCTTAGACAAAGAAGACTGGGACCGGGTGCAGGAGCTGGCTGATGACCTGATTGTGCCGGTACGGGGGCAAATCCTGGAGGTTCTGGGGGGCATGCGTCAAGAACAACAGCATCGCATCAATGACGGCCTGTCCCAGCTGCATGCGAAAACCAGTGAAGCTTACCAGTTGACCCTGTTTATTGCGCTGATCGGTCTGGGTTTGTCCTTGCCGGTAGGGCTAAAGGTATTTTTCAGTATCGGTCAATCGGTGAAAACTCTCAAAGAAGCCACCAAGGAGATTTCTGCCGGGAGCTTCGAACATAAGCCGCCACTACGAGGCCAGGATGAGTTTGCCCAATTAGCGCGCGAATTTGTGCGTATGGGGCGCAAGCTACGCGAACTTGAACAACTGCAGCTGGATGCTAATCCCCTTACCCGCCTGCCAGGGAACCTGGCGATCGACCGTGAACTCGATCAGCGGATCAATAATCAGCTCCCTTTCTCACACCTGTATATCGACCTGGATAATTTTAAGGCCTACAGTGATCGGTACGGCTACAAGGCCGGTAGTGATGTGCTGGCACAGGTCGGCCAGCTGATCGAACAGGTCGCCCAGGAATATGGCTGCGAAGGAGACCTGATCGGGCACATCGGCGGCGATGATTACGTGGTGATCACCTCTCTGGAAAAAGGAGAGTTGATCGCCCAACAGATCATCCAGGCTTTTAAGCGCCAGGTCCCGGAATTTTACAATCGGGAGGACCGTGAAGCCGGTTTATTTGTCGGCAAGGACCGCTATGGTATTGAGCGCTCATTTCCCTTGATGACCATGTCGATTGCCCTGATCCGTTCCGACTATCTGAAAAATCCTAGCCGTTTGGAAATTAGCCAGGACTGTGCTAGGCTCAAGGACTTTTTAAAGGGACAGGAGGGGAGTAACTATTTAGTGGATAGACGGAAGTAGCATGAAACTTTTGATTTTAGTAATATTCAGCCTGTGTCTCTCGGCTTGCAGCGCTATGCAAATCCCTGTAAAAATGACCGTTAATGGGGCTGAAAAGCAGTTTATCAAAGCCCTGGACGATTTTTCCGAAACCAATCGGGTTGAACTGCTCAGACAGTTACAGCGAGATTATCCGAACGGTGCCTGGTATAATCGTGCGCAAACGATCATTCTTTATGCTCAGGAATTGGATAATCGTAAACTTCAAATTGATAGCCTGCGCAAAGAGAAAGAGCAACAGGCCAAAAAGGTCACCCAGCTGGAAATTACCAACCAGGAATTGACTGAAAAGCTGGAACAGTTAAAAGGTGTGCTGATTGAGGTTGAACAGCAGCCCCAATAAACATACTCGATCTTTTCAATTCGGAGTCGCCAGTGTTACTAGGCTGTTTTATTCTTCTGTTCGCTTCCAGTCTGGTCAACGTCTATTTTTCTATTCAGATTCTGCGCAAAGTCTCCTCCGCGAAGATTAAAATCAGCTTTTTTGAACTTCGTTATCAGGTTCATAAACATCTCCGCAGCTATAAACAGCTCTGTCAAAAACAGACTGGCCGTCTCGGTAGCGAATATTACGGTTATTGGTTTAGTCTGGCAGTGATGATTATCTCGGCTTTGGCGATGTTTTATCAGTTGCCCTGGCAGTCTCTGCATTAATGGACAATTTGTGATCTACTACCTCGCATACGGCTCGAATATGGCCCAGGCTAGACTGCAGCGGCGGATTCCCTCTGCGGAGAAGCTCGGCGTGGTCGAACTGACTGGTCATCGGCTGACCTTTGACAACGAAAGCAGCATCGACGGTTCCGGCAAGTGTGATGCGTTGATCACCAATAACTCTGCGGACCTGTTGTTTGCCGTGCTTTATCGAATGGCGGCCAGCGAGAAGTCGATCCTTGATGGTTACGAGGGGTTAGGAGTTGAGTACCGGGACGCTTCTATTCCGATTACCCTGCCTGGTGGCGATCCGGCCTGCGCGCTGATCTATTATGCGACCAACCTCAATCCCCGCTTGTGCCCTTACCATTGGTATAAAGAGCATGTGGTTCGGGGTGCGTTAGAAAACGATCTCCCCAATGCCTATGTTGAGGCCATCCGCGCGGTCAAATCGATTTCCGATGAGAATCTTGAACGGGAACAGCGCGAGCTGAGAATTTATCGAAAATAAAGCTGACCATTTACACTCTAGGATATTCTTCGCACCATGTTTAAGCTTTCGGGAGGGTAACCAGCATGCCGCACGTTGAACCTGACACTTCCCAGAAACCGCATGTGCTGATCATTGGCGGCGGCTTTGCCGGTTTGCACTGTGCTATGGGACTTGCCGATGCACCGGTTAAGATTACTCTGGCCGATCGGCACAATTACCATCTCTTTCAGCCGCTTTTATATCAAGTGGCTACTGCGGTATTGTCGCCGGCGGATATTGCTGCGCCGATCCGCCGGGTGCTGCGGCATCAACAGAATGTGCGGGTGGTGTTAGCGCGGTTGATCGGGGTCGATCTGCAACGTAAACTGGCCCACTTTCCGCGTGGTGATGTTGCCTACGATTACCTGGTGCTGGCGACCGGGGCGACCCATTCATATTTCGGTAAAGATGATTGGGCAAATTTTGCGCCGGGTCTAAAAACAGTCGATGATGCGCTGGAGATCCGCCGTCGAGTGTTGTTGGCCTATGAGGCCGCCGAGTGGGAGGCCGATCCTGCCGCCCGCCAGGCGAAGCTGACCTTTGTGGTCGTAGGCGGTGGACCGACCGGGGTTGAAATGGCTGGCGCACTTAAAGAGATCGCCTCGCAGACCATCCCGAAAGATTTTCGCCATATCGATACGACCACTGCCCAGGTGATCCTGGTCGAGGCCGGCGACCGGCTGTTGGCAGCATTGCCCGAGCCATTGGGGCAGCGGGCATTGGCCGATCTTCAGCTGATGGGGGTACAAGTACGTTTGAACAGTCTCGTGACCGATATTCAGGAAGGCGAGGTGAGGATTGGCGATGAGGTTCTCCCTGCGGAAAATATTATCTGGGCCGCCGGCGTTCGTGGTTCCGAAGTTGCCGAAACCTTGGGCGTTGAACTTGATCGTCAGGGGCGGGTGCTGGTCGCAGAAGACCTGTCCTTACCAAGCCATCCTGAGCTGTTTGTGGTTGGCGATCTGGCCCATGTCGTGGATGTAAAGACCGACCAGCCAGTGCCGGGAGTTGCTCCGGCGGCCATTCAGATGGGGTGCTATGTCGCCAGGCAGATTCGTAGTGAATTATCTGCGGGGGAAGTGTCTGTGAATCGCCAGGCCTTTCGCTACCGGGACAAAGGTGGAATGGCCACCATCGGTCGTAACCGGGCCGTGGCCCATATCGGCGGCCGTCATTTCAGCGGTTTTTTAGCCTGGTCGATCTGGAGTCTGGTGCATATCATCCCGCTGATCGATTTTCGCAGCAAGCTCTCAGTGATTTTTTCCTGGATCTGGAGTTATTTTTCCTTAAGCAAAAGCGCCCGGTTGATTACCGGGCGCCCGAAACTGAAGGTTAAATCGGCACTGGGGGTGGTCAAAAAGCAGGGACCGGAGGAGAGCGACCCTTAGGGGGCTACAAGAAATATCTAGCCTCTCAGAAGGAGAATTTTAAACCGACAGAAATGTTGCTGGTCGGGTGATAAATCTCATCGTCTTGATAAAATTGCCCAGCATCTTGTTCATCGGTAAACGGACTGCAGGCCAAAACCAGCGAACTCGATTCGTCGATACGGTATTCTAAATCCTTCTCGAAAAGATCCACCATGAGATTAACCAGAGACGTCTCTGCCGTCCCTGATTCAGAAGTTTTGAGGGAAATTTGATCGTCAGCGCTGTAGGAGACGGAGCTGAAAAGTAACAGCATCGCCAGGCATGAGAGAAGTGACAGAATTGACGTTTTCATTTATTGACCTCACTTTTCGTTTGTTGGGCTGACATTGAAAAGCATAAAACATGCCGTGATTGCCAAGGTTGTTCCAATGAAACATCTCAGAGGATGGCCTGGCAAGCGAACTGCCTGAAATTATATGCGCATTTCTGGGGGTAGGGACCTAGAAAGGAAGCTACTTAAAAATCAGTCCGCAGAAAAAGATCTGATTCAACCCGCTCTACTCGCCATCTATGGCAAAATAACCACAGTTCTGTTTCAAAAATGACAACGATGGCTAATGAAAAACCCTATAAGGAAAGAGTTGGCTCGATATGGAAAAAACCTCGAACAGCCTAGGTGATTTTATTGTCGATAGAAGATCTTAGCTGCCGCTTGGTGATTGCCGTCGAATTACTGGATAATTAGAGGATGATTCCTCTCCACGGCAGGTGTATCCTCCAACCGCTATCTCCTGTGTTGAATTGAAAACTTTTTATGACTGAGGAAGGGTAACATGAAGAATCTTTTTGTCCTGGCACTGATGGTGAGCTTTTTCGTCATTGGCTGCGTAGCCAAAGTGCCCCCGCCGGTACCGATCGAAATCAGCTACCGCAATGTCGATTACCTGGCCGATGTTAAACCGATCCTCGACCAACGCTGTGTGGTTTGTCATTCCTGCTACAATTCTCCCTGCCAACTAAAAATGAGTTCCTATGAAGGGCTCGATCGGGGGGCCAGCAAAGAGCAGATCTACAATGCCACCCGCTTGAAGACCATGGACCCGACCCGACTGTTTGTCGATGCCGAATCGACCGAGGAGTGGCGTAAGAAGGATTTCTTTAGCATCACGGGGAACAGTGCCAAGGTCGGTTTTAACAACTCGATCATGTTGCAACTGCTCTCCCATAAAATGAAAAACCCGAAGAGCACCGGCGATTATTTTGCCGAATCGGAAGATAAGAGCTGCGTGGAATCGGCAGCGGAGCTGGGAAAATATCTGGATGAACATCCCAACCAGGGGATGCCGTTCGGTTTTCCGCCGTTGAAGCAGAGAGAGTTTGAAACCATTGCCCTCTGGTTGTCGCAGGGTGCAAAAGGTCCGAGTCCGTCCGAGCAGGAACAGCTGACCCGCCCGAAGCCAGTGGATGCCCAGGCGATAGAGCGCTGGGAAGAATTTCTCAACACCCCGGACGCCAAGCACGGCATGACCGCCCGTTATCTCTATGAACATCTGTTTCTGGCTCACCTGACCTTCAAGAACGACAGCAATGACTATTTTGAACTGGTCCGCTCAAAAACCGCACCGGGAGAACCGATCCAGCTGATCGCAACGGTTCGTCCCTATGATGATCCCGGCGTAGAACAGGTCTATTACCGTTTCCGCAAGATCCACTCGACCATCGTCCATAAAACCCATATGGTGTTCCCCCTGGATGACGCGCAGCTGCAGCGTTTCGATGAGTTGTTTATCCAACCCAATTGGCTGCAGACACCGCACCTGGTCAGCTACGAGCCGGTCGCCAGTGCCAACCCGTTTCGTACTTTCGAACAGATTCCGCCGCGTTCCCGCTATCAGTTTCTGCTCGACAATGCCCAATACACCATCATGACCTTTATCCGCGGGCCGGTCTGTCGCGGGCAGGTCGCTCTGAACGTCATTCATGACCAGTTCTGGGTGATGTTCCTCGATCCCGATCATGACCTGAGCGTCACCTATCCAGGTTTTCTCAAGCAGCAGAGTGACAACCTGCGCACGCCGAATGCAAACGGCAGTAATTTCGGTAACTTCAATATTTTTAAAGATGAGTACCGAAAGGCTGCAGACCGGTTTTCAGAGGCTCAGCAGGCCTATTACGCAAGCCACAACTATTTCGGTCTGAATTACGATGCGATCTGGAAAGGGAACCGGGCGGCGGATACGCCGATCCTGACCGTCTACCGCCATTTCGACAGCGCCTCGGTTCACAAAGGAGTTCACGGCGGCCTCCCGGAAACGATGTGGGTGATCGACTACCCGCTCTTCGAAAGGATCTATTACGCCCTGGTCGCCGGGTTCGATGTCTATGGCACTCTCAGTCACCAGTTGGCAACGCGACTTTACATGGATACCTTGCGTCTGGAAGGGGAAAGCCTGTTCCTTAATTTTATGCCACAAGAGCAGCGCATGCAGATGCTCGACAAATGGTACACGGGAGTCAGTGAAGACCATGTTCACTATTTTCCGGCTGATATGCCGAGCGGAATAGATTTTTCATCCGCTGAGCCGAAGCGGGAATTCATCGAACACCTGGTTAAGCAGCATATCCTGTCTGACACAGGAATTGACTTCGATAAAGCCAATTATGTCGGCAATGGTGAAGAACATCCGCAATTGCCGGCGCAATATCAAACCAATGCCGACTACCTGCAGGGCTTTCGCGCCATCTCCAAGCCAGGCACAGCTTTCTTCAAAGCGATCACCGACAATCAATTCAACCTGGCTTATGTCCGGATACGCCGGCCGGACGACAAAGACTTCGTTTTCACCATCGTTGTCAACCGCTGGCACGACAACGTTGCATTTTTATTCTCCGAGAATAAAACCTTCGAACATGAAAAGGATCAGGCCAACTTTATCCGGGGGTTTGTTGGTTCCTATCCGAATATTTTTCTCGACCTGAAGGTTGAGGAGGTGCCGGAATTTTTCAAGCTGATCGCCAGTTTCAGCGGGAGCAAGGAAGAAATTACCCGGATGAGGAAATATATCGTTAATCGGGCGAATGAGGACTTCTGGGAAAGGTACGATTGGTTTCAACAGCGCTTCAAAGAGGACCAGCCGGTTCAGTCCGGGTTGTTCGACCTGAACCGCTATTACTACCGGGCAGTCACAGACGAGTAATGAGCGATTTTTCTTTGTGAGAATCTAGCGAGTTGCCCTGAGATCAATTTGAATCCTCATGGAGTTACTGAGATTCTTTTCTGAGCAGGGCAGAGCTTCTTTCCTCTATGGATGGGTTTGGAAGATCCCAGGCCCGTCTTTTCCTGATTAGCGCTAAATTTCAGCAGGCTTGAAACTGAATACCATTCAATCTTTATGGACATCTCCTTTGTGCTTTGCCGATGTTAGTCAGTCAGGGCGTCAGTGTACGTCACACGCTGGCTGAAAATTGACACTAATTAAGGAAGCAACATGTCAGCTATAGTTTGATATAGTCTGAAGTACACAGGTTTTCTTTTATAAATTGCACTGTTAGGCTAACCTAACAGAAGGCTGTCTATGCGCATTGCAATGCTTTCTCCAATTGCCTGGAGAACACCGCCGCGCCATTATGGCCCATGGGAAAGTGTTGTTTCTCTGCTGACCGAAGGTTTGCTGGCTAAAGGGGTGGAGGTGACGCTCTTTGCGACCGCTGATTCCAGGACAGCGGGGACTCTTCGGGCTGTTTGCAGAGCCGGCTATGAGGAAGATGAACATGCAGATCCCAAGGTCTTGGAATGTCTGCATATCTCCGAGCTTTTTGAGCATACCGAGCAGTTTGATCTGATCCATAATCACTTTGACTTTTTGCCATTGACGTACAGTGGTCTTGTCTCGACCCCGGTGGTTACAACTATCCACGGTTTTTCATCCCCCCGCATCCTGCCCGTTTATGAAAAGTACAACAAGCAAGCCCACTATGTTGCCATTAGCGAGGCAGACCGGTCACCCAAACTGGACTATATTGCCACGATTCATCACGGCATAAATCTTGACGAATTCAACTTCAATGCACAGCCTGACAATTCTCTGCTTTTCTTTGGCCGGATCCATCCCGACAAAGGCGCGAAGGAGGCGATTGAGATCGCAAAGGGGGCTGGTCGAAACCTCATTATGGCCGGCCCGATTCAGGATGAAGTTTACTATGCGCGTGAAGTAGAACCCCACCTTGGTACAAAAAGCATCAGTTACGTTGGCAGTGTCGGGCCGGAAAAGAGAGATGAACTGCTGCGGAATGCCCAGGGCCTGTTACACCCGATCAATTTCAATGAGCCGTTCGGGCTGTCTGTTGTTGAGGCGATGGCCTGCGGAACTCCGGTGATTGCCTTTAACCGGGGAAGCATGCCAGAGCTTATCCGCAATGGCTTAAATGGCTACCTGGTGAGGAATGTAGACGAGGCGATCGCTGCGGTCAGAAAAATTGCTGTTATCGATCGCTTGGCCTGCCGCCGGTTTGTCGAAGAGAACTTCTCCACTGAACGAATGGTGAATGACTATCTGCAGGTTTATGAGCAGATTCTTGAGTTAACCAAGCGTGAAGACCATCGCCCTTGGGGATTCTATGAAATCCTCTCCGATACCGCGGATCACAAGGTCAAGCGTATTGTTGTACACCCCGGCAAACGACTGAGTCTCCAGCGACATCGGCAACGGGACGAACATTGGTATGTCATCGCAGGAGAAGCCCTGATGACCCTCGATGAAAAACAGCTGTGGCTGAAAAAAGGGGATGCCATAGATATCCCGAGGGGGGCTGTCCATCGGGTCGAAAACAGGTCTGAAGAGGATATGAGGTTTATTGAGGTTCAGAGCGGCGACTATTTTGGTGAGGACGATATTGAGCGACTGGAAGATGATTTCGGCAGAGTGGAGGAGAAATCGTGAAAACCGCTGTCGTTAATAGATATGCCAAGAATCCAATTCTGACCAGAGAACAGGTTCCCTACAAGGTCGAAACGGTTCATAACGCCGGGGTTGTCAAGCATCAGGGGAAGTATGTGATGCTGTTTCGCTCCCATCTGCAAAACGGTCGATCGATTATCGGCCTGGCGGAAAGTGCCGACGGCTTTTCCTTTAGCGCAAGCAAGGACCCTTTTCTGGTCCCTGCGACTGAAGGGCCGTTTGCCGAATATGAGGAGTTTGGTGTCGAGGACCTGCGAATCTGCGCCCTGCAGGGGGAAGATTACCTGCTCACCTATAGTGCCTACTCAAAACATGGGGTCAGAATTGCGCTGGCAAGAACGGCTGACTTTCGGCAGATTGAGCGGGTGGCCCTGATCTCACAGCCCGACATGCGCAATGCAGTCATCTTCCCTGAAAAATGGAACGGACGCTATGTGCGTCTCGACCGGCCCCATTCGGAAATTTCACCCTGGTCGATCTGTATCTCCTATTCTCCTGACCTGATCCACTGGGGAGACTCGCAGGTGGTGATGAAGCCGGTTCCCTACCATTGGGACGAGATGAAAATCGGCCCTGGGGCAACGCCTTTCAGGACCGCTGCCGGATGGCTGCATATCTACCACGGGGTCTTTGAGACCATGGCCGGAGCCGTCTATCGATTGGGTGTTGCCCTGCATGATTTTGCCGACCCTGCCAAAATTCTGGGCGTTTCTGATGACTGGATATTGCAGCCGGAAGATCCCTGGGAAATCACCGGATATGTCTCAAATGTTGTCTTCACCTGTGGTGCTGTCCCGGAAGAGGATGGTACGGTAAAAATCTATTGGGGGGGCGCCGACACCGTCATGTGCGTTGGGACGGCCCAAATAGCCGATCTGGTCAAGATGTGTCTGGAAAGGTCCCGGCCGCCATTTTAGCCAGGAAGCATTTATTGCGGGTGTCGAAACAGTAGTACACGGACATCATAGAGAGAGATAAATTATGTTTAAATTATCGCTGGACGTTCGGAGGAAAGAGGTCCGTTTTCAGTCTGAACCTTCCCGGGTCATTGCCAAGCCCTATTTCCCCGGTGGCAAAGCGCGCATCAAGCAGATAATCAAGCGGATTCTGGATCTTTCAGAGGAGCAGGCCAGTCAACTCCTGAAAGATCTTGTCGCCGATTTTTCTCTTCGGCACAAAAATATCGAACACATATTCAAGCAGAATTTTGCCGCCGTCAAACAATGGATTCCAGAAACAACCTTATTATCCGCTGAAAGACAATCTCTTATCGGCGCCTATTTCACCCACGAGTACTCCATCCAGTCGGCCGCTTTTTTTAATCCTTCCATTGTCAGTCACCCGGATCAGAGCCACCTCAACAAGGGGTGCCTGCGTTTTATAATGAGCTTTCGCTCGACCGGAGAGGGACATATCTCCTCTATTGAGTTCAGAAGTGGGGTTCTGAATGAGAATAATGACTTCACGTTTGACCCGGTTAGCAGGCACGTAGAGACTCCCGAGTTGATTAAAAACCCGACCTATAACAAACATGTCTTTACGTTGAAACTCGAAGATATGGAGGCAAAACATAAAATTTCCGAGGAGATTCTCCAGCCCCTGCCTGATCAGTTTAAACTCAATGACCTGCAGCATTCGATCCAGCAGGAACTTGACAAATATCCAGATCCACCCCCTTTGCTTCATGAGACGATCGAAAAGATCTACTGGCTTGCCAAGTCAAATTATGAGTTGAAGTTCAGATCCGATCACCGCATTTCTGAACGGGTTATTTTCCCGGTTTCAGAAAATGAAAGTCGCGGCATTGAAGACAGCCGGTTTGTCCAGTTTATAGAGGATGGTGGGGAAAAAAATTATTACGCAACCTATACGGCCTATAACGGTTTTAATATCCTGCCACAACTCCTCGAAACCAAGGATTTCTTAAAATTCAAAATCAGAACCCTCAATGGAAAGGCGGTACAGAACAAAGGGATGGCGCTGTTCCCAAGAAGGATTGGCGGCAAATACATGATGATCTCCAGGCAGGACGGAGAAAACATGTACATTATGGCTTCTGATAATCTGCATTTCTGGCACGAAGCCGAACTTTTGCAGGTGCCGAAGTATCCTTGGGAATTTATCCAGATCGGCAACTGTGGATCGCCTCTGGAAACGGATGAAGGCTGGATCCTGCTGACACACGGAGTCGGCGCGATGCGTAGATATTGTATCGGTGCTTACCTGCTGGATCTGGAAAATCCGGCAAAAGTGATCGGTCATCTGCCGGAACCGTTGCTGAGTCCGACGGAAGATGAGCGGGAAGGATACGTCCCCAATGTCCTGTATACCTGCGGGGCAACAATTCACAACGATGAGGTGATCATCCCCTACTCTATGTCTGATACGGCCTCCGGGATTGCCGTGGTGCCGGTTAAACGGCTGTTGGCTTGCCTGCAGGCGCAACCAGCGCCTGGGTAAATTTTCAGCAACCAAGAGGACAGGATGCTCAAAACAAAAAAAATTTCCGTCATCGGCAACTATCTCCCCAGGCAGTGTGGCATCGCCACCTTTACCACTGACCTGTGTGATGCGCTGGCCAGGCATATCCACAATGCTGATGAGAATCTCATCGCCGTTGCCATGGATGACACTGAAGTGGGCTATGACTATCCTGCGCGGGTAAAATTTCAGGTCAGGGCGCACTCTCAACCCGATTACCTCTGCGCTGCGGAGTTCGTCAATTTCCACAAATTTGATGCCGCTATTCTTCAGCATGAATTCGGTATTTATGGAGGGAAAAACGGTGCACACGTGATGCATCTGATTCAAAACCTCAGAATGCCGGTTATTACCGTTCTGCATACGGTCTTAAGCAAACCTTCAGAGGACCAACGCATCATTATTCAGGAACTGGCCAAATATTCAGAATTTCTTGTTGTCATGGCTCATCATGCCAAGACCCTGCTGCAAGATATTTACGGAATTGAGGAAAGAAAAATTACCTTCATCCCGCACGGTATCCCTGATGTTCCTTTTGAAAGAGCAGATCCATTTCGTAAGAAACTGGGCATTGCAGACAAAAAGGTCCTCCTCACCTTTGGCCTGCTGAGTCCCGGCAAGGGGCTTGAAACCATGCTCGATGCCATGCCCGGAATTATCGCCGAGCACCCTGAGGCTCTCTATATTATTCTCGGCAAAACCCATCCCCACGTCATCGGGGCGTCGGGTGATTCCTACCGGCAGGCCCTTTACCAGCAGGTCAGGCGCTTGAAAGTCGATAAACATGTGCTCTTCGAGAACAGTTTTGTCGACCTTGACACCTTGACGCAATACATCAGGTCGGCTGATGTCTATGTGACCCCTTATGTCAGTGAAGATCAGATTGTCTCAGGTACCCTGGCCTACGCTGTTGGGATTGGGGCTGTCACGGTTTCAACCCCTTACTGGTATGCGAAAGAGATCCTTGCCGAGGGCAGGGGGCGTCTGGTCCCTTTTGCTGACTCAGAGGCGATGACAAGAGAAATCAACAATCTCCTCGACCATGAAGATATCGCCATCAGTATGCGAAAAAAAGGCTACCAACACGGCCGATCGATGATCTGGGCAAAAGTAGGCCAGGATTATATTGAGCTTACTGATAAGGCATTGGCGCGATCCGTCGACCGACCGATCCCCCAGTATGCTGAAAGGCCTGATGTCAGAATCATAAAAGAACTGCCAGATTTCAACCTGCAGCATATGA
>CAMYNC010000012.1 GCA_947259685.1 uncultured Desulfuromonadales bacterium
ATGAATGGCTGGGCATGCTCTCCAACGAACTGCCAATGCGGGTGCAATTATCGGCACAGAAGCGGCTTAAACAGGTACCGGAATTACCGTCGCGGCTGCAGCACTGTGCGGTTAACTGCTATAAGGATGAGCAGATTTGGGTGGAATGGAATATCGATGATTTTTTCCTGGCAGCAACGAAAAAATGAACAGCAGTATACCAGCTATACAACTTAACTAAACTTAATTAAATCGTGTCTTGTGATGTAACGCCATGCAGGGGCCTGAGCCTTGAGCAGAATGTTGATCCTGTCACGTACAAACAGATTTTTACCGTCAAGGGGATTTAAAAAATGAATTGGTTGCGTAATCTAAAGATTGTTCACAAACTCATGCTATTGCTGGGTATTGTGATTGTGGGCTTTATGCTCATCGGGGCAGCATATTATCAGGGATCAAAATACGCTGAGCATGCCCTCGCAGAAGAACGTAAAGCGATTGAATTTGGTCACCTGGTGGCACTGGAATTTGAAAACTTTCTATTGGCGGAAAGTCTTGAAAAAACTTTTCTGCTGGGTTATAAGCGTGCGAACGGCCCCGTAGCTCAGCTGGATAGAGCGGCACCCTCCTAAGGTGATTGTCGCAGGTTCGAATCCTGCCGGGGTCGCCAGGAAAATTAAAGGGTTAGCGATTGTTTCGCTAACCCTTTTTTGATCTTTAGTCTTCCCCTGACATGCGTTTTTGAAATTCGCACTTCACCAGATCGAAAATCTGTATTTTCAAAGCTCCGAAGGTCATTACTCCTTAAGCTAGTTTTCCGGTAGTTGATTTTACTTCAAGGTAAGTCTAAGGCGGAATCATGAATAACTGTGACAGTTTACCTGCTGAATTCAGTATATTATTTTTTGGGTGATCGGTAGATTTTTTCGGGAATACATATAGACTTTGATGGTATGCTTAGCTCTGTTAATGAGGGCTGTAAGTAGGCGTCCACGGTTTATAGGTTGCGGACCAGTTGTTAACTAATCTATCAAAGAGGTGCTCGAATGAAAAAACAGATGGTTTTTCTAATGATGTTTGCTTGCCTGGTGGTAAGTGCACCCGCAACCCTTTTCGCTGCCGGCGCTAATTACAGCCTCGGTGCCGGAGCGGCCATGGTCCCCGATTATGAAGGTTCTGATGATATGACCGGTGTTCCAGCCTTGTTCTTCAGTGCTGATTGGCAAGAGGGTTATTTTATCAAGCTCATGGGGAACTCGATCCGTGCCAATGTTTTCGCGGATAAAACCTGGACTATGGGGCCGGTCCTTCAGTACCGGGCTAAGCGTAACAGTGATGTCGATAACAGTGCTGTTTCAGATATGCGTAAAATCGACGCTGCGATTGAAGGCGGCGTCTTTATAGGTTATGCCGCAGAGGGGTGGGATGCCCGTCTGCAGTGGGTCGGGGACCTCTCTAACACTCATGACGGCTCACTGGTCAAGTTAAATCTTGGTTATGCCTTCAGAGAAGCGAATCTTAGGACCAGAATCGGCATGTCAACCACCTACGCCTCTGATGACTACATGGATACCTATTTTTCCGTTGATGCCAATAACGCGGCTCGCAGTGGCCTGTCGCGCTATAGCGCGGATGGTGGAATTAAGGATATTGGTGTGGATCTTTCGGTGCGCTACGGCATCAATGCCCAGTGGGATGTGATGGGCTTGCTCGGGTACACTGCGCTCTTGAATGATGCCAAGGATAGTCCGGTTGTCGATGATGAAGGCGACAGCAACCAGTTCTCGGTAGGTTTGATGGCTATTTACAATTTTTAAGGAGCCCGCAAATCAGGTTTTCCATGGCAATGGCAAAAGCGGAGAATCTGCTGTTGCCATGGAGTACTCAGGGAGCTTATATGAGACTATTTATAATCCTTTTGTTGATTAGCTTCGGGTTAGGGCAACCGCTGTTCGCGGTTGAGGTAAAAAGCATCGAAGAAATCAATCAAGAAAACTCACTGCCGGCAGAGGCTGGAGAAGAACCGAAGAAACTGGATCAGCCCCAGGTAAAAAGTATTGGTGAAATCAATCGGGAAAAAACCTTGCCGGTAGAGGCTGGAGAAAAACCGATGGAAGTGGATCAGTCCCAGGTGGAAAGCATCAATGAAATCAATCGTGAGAATGAATTGCGTGATTGAAGCAAGAGTTGCAGGTAGGTTTTTTGACAAAAGAAGCATCAACATTTGACTGCCAGTAACTGTATAGCTTTTATTGACTCTTCGCCAGAATGGGATATTCCTGAAAATACCCGCTTAACAACGCTATTCAACGTCATATGGAGTACCAACATTTTTGCCGCGTTTCCCTCTCAGGACCATTGAGCTCTGCAGCGGGAATCATAACTTTTATGCGACGGGAATGTTTACCTTTATGGTAAATCTCTTTTCGCTATTTGACCTCTGCGGGGATCGCCTTTTGCCCATCGTGGCTTTTTCTGCTGGCGAACAACAATACTCTGTTTAAAGTTGGATGAATGGTGCAGCCAATTCAAAGGAGGAATGCCGATGTTGAAACAGATTAAACGGATGCTGGGCAGTGGGCTTTGCCTACTCATTCTAAGCGCCGGACTGGCAAATGCTTATGATTATCCTTTTTCCGACCCTTATGCTGCCACGGTCGTCGGCACCCCGGATGAGTTTGTTGCTGAGCTGCCAAAAGAGGTGCCGCTTAAGTTGGACTCTATTGAGATATTTCCCCAGCGCGAGGTGCCTGACAATCTCTGGAACCTGATGGAGCTGCGCTATTCCTACCTGCGGCAAAAAGGTCCGGCCCCGCTGATTTTCCTGGTGGCAGGAACCGGGGCGAGCTTTCAGAGTGCCAAGATGCAGATGATGCAAAAGGCCTTCTACCAGGCAGGGTACCATGTCATCTCGATCACGTCGCCAACCCACCCGAACTTTATCGTTGCGGCCTCGACCAGCGGCGTTCCTGGCCACCTCGAAGAAGATTCCGCAGATATTTATCGGGTGATGCAGGCGATCTATCAGAAGTTGCAGAAGAAAATGGAGGTGACCGAATTCTTCCTCACCGGGTACAGCCTTGGCGCCGCTCAGTCAGCCTTTATTGCCAAGCTCGATGAGCAGGAGCAGGTGTTCAACTTCCGCAAGGTCCTGCTGATCAATCCGCCGGTCAGCCTCTATAATTCCGTGAACATTCTCGATAAAATGCTTGAGGAAAATATCCCGGGGGGAGTGGAAAACTTCAAAGCTTTTTATGACAGAATTATCAAGGCATTCAGTGAAGTTTATGCCCATGGCGACAACGTACAACTCAATGATCAATTTCTCTATGAAGCCTATAAATATCGTAAGCCGAAGAGCGACGAGCCACTGGCAGCGCTGATCGGGACCGACTTCAGACTCTCTTCGATGAATATGGCTTTTACTACCGATGCTTTGACCCAGGCTGGTTACGTGCTGCCCCAAGGACAGCAACTAAGACGCCATGACTCGCCAGCTGAGTATCGCAAGGTGTACGGGCAATTGACTTTCCTAGATTACTTCAAGGGGATTTTTCTGCCGCACTTTAAGGCCCAGGATTCCAGCTTGACTGAGGAAGAGCTGATCCGTCAATTGAGCCTGCAGCCACTTGAAGACTATCTGCGAACCTCTCCCAAGTTCGGTTTGATTCACAATGAGGATGACCTTATCCTGCGCTCCGGTGAGATCGATTACCTGCGCAGTGTTTTTGGCAAGCGAGCACAGATATTCCCGCATGGTGGTCATTGCGGCAACATGGCCTATACCGACAACGTGGCGGCCATGGTCGGTTTTTTTCAGTGATTTTTAAAAGCTAGAGGGAGGAAATATCTATGTCGTTATCAACCAATAAGGCAATGCGCTTGATCTTGTTGACACTGGCCCTGTTCGCCTTGCTCTTTTTCACCGGGTGCAGCGCGAAACCGAAACCCAACCTCAATGCCCAAGATCCGCTGCACTCGACTGAGGTTATTGAAAATGTCCATGGCTTTGCCGCAGATATCTATGATCCGCTCGAAGGGATGAATCGGCGCATCTATACTTTTAATTACTATTTCGACAAGTACCTTTTTTTACCGGTGGTCGGCGCCTACGAATTCATTATGCCGGATTACGTCGAAGACCGGGTCTCCAATTTCGTCGACAATGTTTACGAGTTCGACAATTTCACCAACAACCTGCTGCAGTTGAAGTTCAAGCGGACCGGTATCACCCTGGCCCGTTTCGTAACCAATACCACGGTTGGCATCGCCGGCCTCTGGGATCCGGCCACTGGCTGGGGCATGGAACGGCAGCCGGAGGACTTTGGTCAGACCCTTGGCCACTATGGGGTTGACCATGGGCCATATATCGTACTGCCGATCCTTGGTCCCTCCAACCTGCGTGACACCACCGGCGTAGTGGTTGACACGGCGGCTTTCAATTACGTTGTTAGAAGCCTTGAGTCAGACTGGATGGAGGACAATGACGTGGCCCTGATCTTTAGCGCAGTTGCCGCTGTCGACAAGCGTCACCGGACGGCATTTCGTTACTATCAGTCGGGATCCCCTTTTGAGTACGACATGATCCGCATGCTTTACACCTCAAAGCGGGAAATTCAGATTGCCAGATAAAGTGCTGTAAAGAGAAAACGAATGCCTCTTAAGGGGTTCTGGATATGTTGAGTTCCCGGTATCGTTTCTGCACGGCCGTTGGCCTGATTTGACTGGTTTTTCTCGCACCGAACTTCTCAACTGTTTGCGGTCAAGGGGACCCGGTCATTTCCTCCAACAACGGTCCAAGCAAACAACACCCAGCAGTCAGATACTTTGCGCAAGGAATAGATAGCGTGACAACATTTCAACGATATGGTTTTTTTATCAGCTTCTTGATTCTTGCTTTAACTGTTGGCTGTTCCCCGGTCAAACCTCTCCAGGTATGGAAAGATGAAGCTTATACCAAGCGCCTGGAGAAGGTCCTGGTGATTGCCGTGGCTGAACAGAGCTACATCCGCAGCCAATTTGAAACTGTCCTGGCTAATCAGTTGGTTTCACGGGGTGCCGAGGCGATCCCCAGTCATAAGGTGTTACCGCAACCAGGAGAGGAGCTTGATCGACTCACAGTTCTGGAAAAAGTCAGAGAGCTTGGGGTCAATAATGTGTTGGTGGCACGCTCAATTAATCGGGAATCGGTCGTAAATTATCAGCCCGGTGGTGGCTCCTTTGCGGCTACAGCTATTAATAGTGATGGCTGGTTCACCTATTATGTCGGATCAATCGGCCTCCGAGATAAAGAATACGATACCGATTATTACACCATCGCGATAAATCTCTTTGACGTGCAGAGTAAAAATCCGGTCTGGTCCTCTCTTTCGCAAGTCAAAGTTGCTGGGTCGAAACAGGACGTGGTTAACTTGTTTATTCCCACCATTGTGAAGCAGCTGGAAGAGAGTCAGTTCCTCGAATAGGAGGCTCTGCAGCTGGTAGCAAAATTGCTGTGAAGATATGGCGTCACCTTCTTTTTTCCCAACTCAAGAAATACCTCGGCAGACTCTTCCGGTGAGGGGGAGTCTGTTTTAAAAAAACTTCTGGAGGAAGATTGAACTTTGCGATAAAGTCCTCTTCCTAGAGAAGATTTTTGGGTATTTTTTTGTATCGGGTGCAGGTCACGTACGGGTCTGAATAGGCAGAAATTTTAAAGGGTATTTTACCCTCAATTTATAGTCTGAGTGGTGTGGTCTCCTAAGCTGTGGGTTGCGGTGACGTAACCCTTTTTCATTATCGCGAATACCAATCACTCAAGGAGTGAGGAATGAATTTAACAATTATCGGTTCAGGCTATGTCGGCCTGGTCAGCGGCAGCTGCTTTGCCGAAATGGGTAATAAGGTGTTTTGTGTTGATGTTGATCAAGCAAAAATAGCTGGTCTTAAACAGGGACAGTTGCCGATCTACGAACCCGGTCTGGAGCCGATGGTGTTGCGAAATCAGCAGGAAGGGCGCTTGCTGTTTACGACCAGCCTTGAAGAAGCAATGCAAAACTCCAACATTTTTTTCATAGCTGTTGGCACTCCGCCTGGGGAAGATGGCTCCGCAGACCTTAAATATGTTCAGGCGGTTGCGCGAGAGATCGGTCAGTTGATGACCGATTATTGTGTCATCGTTGATAAATCCACCGTTCCGGTTGGAACGGCTGATCTGGTTCGAGAAACGATCGCCAAGGAACTGGAAAAACGCGGTGTTGAGATTGAGTTTGATGTTGTCAGCAACCCCGAGTTTCTCAAGGAAGGGGCGGCCATCGATGATTTTTTGAAGCCGGACCGGATTGTTATCGGCAGTGACAGTGAAAAGGCCAACGAATTGATGCGGCAACTCTATGCGCCGTTTAACCGTAATCATGAGCGAACCATGTTTATGGGCATTCGCGATGCAGAGATGACCAAGTATGCGGCAAATTCGATGCTGGCGACGAAAATTTCCTTTATCAATGAGATCTCTAATCTCTGCGAGCTGATGGGGGTTGATGTCGAGAATGTACGTCGTGGTATAGGTTCTGATTCGCGGATCGGGTTTTCCTTTATTTACCCTGGGTGCGGGTATGGGGGGTCCTGTTTCCCAAAGGATGTTCAGGCTCTGATCCGGATGGCCGAAAATGTCGATTTCCAGCCACAGTTGCTGCAGGCTGTTGAAAAACGCAATCAGGCCCAGAAGAAATGGTTCACCAGGCGTTTGACCGAACGTTTTGGTAGTGATCTCTCCGGTTTGACCTTTGGCGTCTGGGGGCTGTCGTTTAAGCCGGGAACCGATGATATGCGGGAAGCTCCTGCCAAGACTCTGCTGCCGGATTTAATCGCTGCTGGAGCCAGGGTGCTGGCCTATGACCCGGTGGCTATGGAGGTGGCCCGTGACGAGTTGCCGGCAGACTGGTTCGATGCAGGCAAGTTAACCCTGGTGAGCAATCAGTATGAAGCCTTGCTCGGGGCCGATGCCATGTTGCTGGTGACCGAATGGAAACCTTTTCGGAATCCTGATCTGGATGCCATGCGGCGGTCGATGAAGCAAAAAGTCATCTTGGACGGACGCAACCAGTATGACCCGACTTATATCAGCCAGGAAGGTTTCGAATATATCGGCGTCGGTCGGGTTGTGAATGATTGAAAATCGCTTGAAAAAAGTCAACGCTGACGCGTCCTGTTTTGTCTGCGGGCCGCAGAATCCGGGCGGCCTAAAAGCCGATTTCACCACCGATATAGCCGCTTGTAGCAGTTTCGCCGAAGTTCAGCTTGATGCAGCCTTCCAGGGTTGGCAGGATGTTGTTCACGGTGGAGTGCTGGCGGCCCTGCTCGATGAAGCCTGCATTTATGCCTGTCGTGCTCTGGCTGAGCAGTGTGTTACTGCTGAATTGCAGATCCGCTATCGAAAACCGGTGCCGGTCGGTTCGCAGGTTGAGGTGAGCGGCCAGCTGGTCGACCGTAGCCGGAAGATCTGGCAGGCCAAAGCCCAATTGAAAGTAGCTGGGGTTCTGCATGCGGAAGCTCAGGCAAAAATCTACCGCTTGACATGAGCGGGTGGAGGTGATGATGGTTCATAATCAGGAGGCCGTGCTCAATCGTCTGTCCAAAGAGCAGCGTCAGCTGCTTGATCAGGTAAAAGCGGCGATGGAACTTTACTTTGGCAGTGATATTCGGCGCATCGCTCATGCCCATGATGTCACCGGATACGCCCTGCAATTGCTACAGTATATCGATGCCGACCCCCTGGAAACCCTCTGTGCTAGCTATCTGCATGATATCGGCATCCCAGAGGCCGAGCGCAAGTACGGTCATTGTTCGGGGAAGCTGCAAGAGCAAGAAGGCCCACCGGTTGCACGAAAAATCCTTGCAGAGATCTGTGATGATGGCGGTTTGATCGAGAAAGTTTGTGAGCTTGTCGGTCTGCATCATACTCCCGCAGGGGTGGATCGGCCCGAATTTCGTATCCTTTGGGATGCCGATGCCTTGGTTAATCTGGTCGAGGTCGTGGCGGATAAAGAGGGTTATGCGATAGAGGCAATTATCGATCGAGCCTTAGTCACTGAAGCCGGTCATCGGTTGGCCAAACAGATTTTTCTCCCCGACGCCAAAAAGAACCAACCGGCCTGTTGACTTAGGCCATTTGGGGGAGCAAGAGGTCGGCAACGATTCTCAATTTATGATATTGACAGTCTGGAATGATGTTGCTATAAAAACCCACCGATCAGGGCGGTTAGCTCAGCGGGAGAGCATTCGCCTCACACGCGAAGGGTCACTGGTTCAATCCCAGTACCGAAGTATACTTATAATGTGGAAAAGGGCAGGGCGCTCAATAGTACTCCTCAGGATGAAAACGGTGATATCTCATCTGCAGACAGTGCGCTTGATGCATTGCCCCCTCCCTTGCTGCTGACCTAGCTTGCCACGGTGCTGGTTGCGCCACTTTTGTTCCCTTTTTAGTTGCGGGCAAAAGATCAGGGATACTGGCTGAGGCAGGTGCAGCCACTCAAGTTTATCGGCAACGAAACCCCGTTCAGCTCGTGGTGCTGCTGGTTGGGCTTTGTCGTAGCTCGGTTGTGTTCATCAACCTGACTCATTGCTTGCGGAGGAATTTTTATGTGGAGATTGCTACCTGTTATCCTGTTGTTTTCCTGTGCGCTGGGTGAACCCGAAGGAGAGAAGCAGGCAGATAGTTTTCGGATCATCAGGAGTATTGAGGTGCCTCTGGTTTCGCTTCCTCAAATTGGTACGGAAACTCAGGTCAAAGAGTTTCGCGAGGGGGACACCCAGGGGAAGCTTACGGAAGCTGGCAACTGGAACTATCGTCACCTGGTGACCCATTCCCGCCTGCGCTGCTCGACCTACCAAACCGGTATCCAGTTTGGCGCTGGCAACCAGGCTTGTTCAGGGGTGAATTGGTTGAGCGAAGTCGAGTATGGTTCGAGGCGCACTCAGTGTAATAATGCCCCGGTGATTCACCAGGGCAGCGGAGCCATCTCAACAGATAAAGCTGCCTTTAAACAAGCAACTTGCGTGCGCATCGTAACCAGGTGTGCCGGTCCCTGTTGAAAAAACACCAGGAGTAAGAAAGGGTAGCCTGCGGTGAACTTTGCTGCCAGCCTCAGCTTTGGGCAACGGGTCGCGATCCTGCTCGGCTTACTTCTCGCCGGCTTGGTCGGACTCTTGTTCGTTGCTCCGATTCCGCAGGATCCGAACTATCATCTGTTTGCCGATACGCGTTCGCAGTTCGGGATCCCCAACTTCAACGATGTGATGTCCAACGCCGGCTTTGCCTTGGCTGGAGTGCTCGGCACTCTCGTGGTTGTCGGCGTCAGCGGGCAGCGGATCTTCGCTAAGCCGGAATCGGCCCGTCCTTACCTGATTTACTTTGTTGCGGTTGTCCTGGTCAGTTTGGGGTCGGGCTACTACCACTGGGAACCTTCCAACGACAGCCTGTTCTGGGACCGGCTGCCGATGTCGATCGCTTTTATGGCCTTTGCTTCCGCGGTCATCGCCGATCGCGTGCATGCCAACAGCGGTAATGGCTGGCTGCTGTTACTTTTGATAGCACTCGGCGTATTGAGCCTGGTCTATTGGGACTATACCGAGCAGCTGCAGCGCGGGGATTTGAGGTTTTACGCCTTTGTTCAGTTCTATCCCATCGCGGTTCTGCCGGTTATTTTCTGGCTGTTCCCGAAACACCATTACGTGCCCGGACGCTACATTGCCTGGGTGGTCTTCTGGTATGGGTTGTCCAAGGTCTTAGAGCATTTCGATGGGGAAGTCTTCGCCCTTTTGGCTGGTATGGTCAGTGGGCACAGTTTGAAACATCTGGCGGCGGCAGTGAGTAGCTTTGTTGTCGTGCGCATGCTCTTAGTTGTAAACCCGACTGCAGAATAGCAATTTTCTAACCTGCTCTTTTTTCTGAACGGGCCAGGAGGGCCAGGAATTTTCTGCAGATAAAAAAACAGGCCTTGAGTTGCAGAAAACTTCTCAGCCGGTTCGGGAAAGGACTGTTTCACACTGTTGCGGAGACTGCTGCGAAGCTGTTTTTCCTCTTCGCGAAAGTTATCCATGAACAGCAATCCTGCTATAAACAAGAGAAACAGACAGGCAAGAGCCCAGGCGAGGCGTTTTTTTTACCGGTTTTTGATCTGCCAGTTCTCATGGCTAACCTTCGAGTTTAGTACGAAGTAGAAACCCCGTCCTTTGGACGGGAGTTTCTACTTTTAGCGTACCTACCAGCAACCAGCCCTATTTTATATTCAAGCCCGTCAATCTTGCTCCCCCTATCGACAATAAAAACCAGAAAGGTTTAAATTTAACTCCGAATGGTTATAATTATTTTTTCCTGCTGGCTCCGGTAAACCATGTCTTGGTAGAAAACCGAATCATGGTATTTTGGTCGAGAGAATGGTTACTAAATGATAGCAAAGGGCTGCTAGTGAAGACTCTGACAGGTCTGCAGTTGATCGGGTTTCAAGAGCTTGGGAAGGTTGATGATCGCTTCAAGGCCTTTGATCCGAATGTCAATTCTTCCATTGAACCGGCTTTCAGCGAGGCCGAGCAGGGCACCATTGAGCAAGCGGCTCTGCTGGCAGAGCGCGATTTCGATCAGTATCGTTTGTGCACTGCTGATAAGCGCGCTGAGCTTCTGTCCGCTATCGCTGCCGAGCTGACTAATCTTCAGGCCGACCTGATTGCCCGAGCCCATCAAGAAACCGGCTTGTCCACCGTTCGCTTACAGGCTGAACTTAACCGAACCTGTCAGCAGTTAAACTTGTTTGCCGCACATCTGCAGACAGTTGCCCCATCGCCCATTCAACCAGAGGAGAATCGCTCAAAAATACGCAAAGCCGATATTGCCCTGGGTCCGGTGGGAATTTTCGGCGCCAGCAATTTCCCCCTGGCATTTTCCGTTGCCGGTGGCGATACCGCCTCCGCTTTGGCGGCCGGCTGTCCGGTTATTGTCAAAGGACACCCAGCTCATCCCGGAACGTCCGAATTGGCTGGTCGAGCGATCCTTCGCGCAGTGAAAAGTAGCGGAATGCCGGAAGGAACTTTTTCCTTGCTGCAAGGGCGGGCTCATCAAGTCGGGGAAACCCTGGTGCTACAACCTGGGCTCAAGGCGGTCGCCTTTACCGGTTCGCTAAGCGGAGGACGTGCTCTTTATAACCTCGCGGCAACCCGGCCGCAACCGATTCCGGTTTATGCCGAAATGGGGAGTATCAATCCAGTCTTTGTTTTGCCAAAAAGCCTTGCGGCGCATAGGAAAGTGATTTATGTCGGCTTTGTCGAGTCGATGACCCTGGGGGCAGGACAGTTCTGCACCAATCCGGGTTTGCTGGTTGCCATCAACGAGGACAGCCTGGAGCTGTTTTGTCGGGAAACTGTCGAACAAATATCTCAACAGACGGCTGCAACCATGCTGCATCCTGGGATTAAGCAAAATTTTATCTGCGGGCTTGAACGGCTGGAATCGATTCCGGGGGTTCAGAAACTGGTCGGTAGGCAACTGCCGACATCTGCTGATTGTCGGGTCATGCCAGTTCTTTACCGAACGACTGCTGAGGTGTTTTTAAACCAGCGGACATTGTCCGAAGAGGTGTTTGGTCCTGCATCTTTGCTGGTTGTCTGCCAGTCCTTTTCTGAAATGCTGGCGGTCGGAGAACATCTTCAGGGGCAGCTGACGGCAAGTGTACATGCATTGCCGGAAGAGGAGCAGCTTTCCCGCGAGCTGTTCAGAACCCTCGAACGAAAAGCCGGGCGTCTTTTATTGAACGACTTTCCCACCGGTGTTGAGGTTTGTTCGGCCATGACCCATGGTGGGCCATATCCGGCAACCACTGATAGCCGCTCAACCTCGGTTGGAACTGCGGCAATGCAGCGGTTTCTGCGCCCGATCAGTTACCAGAATTTTACTCAAGACCTTCTGCCTGCTGTAGTAAAAGATTAAGCCGGCTGGGAGAACGGTCTTGCCCATTGGGATCATCTACTCATGACTTCTCATCAGCAACCGACGACACTGCGCCTCGAAAACTGGGGTCTACTGGACTATCAAGAGGCCTTAACCCGCCAAGAACAGCTGGTCCAGAAGCATTTACAGGGTCATGGCACCGACACTTTGATTCTGGTTGAACATCCGGCCACCGTCACCCTCGGACGCAGAGGATCTGCAGCTGACCTGAAAATGGCGCAATCCTTATTTGAATCGCGTGGCGTTAGCCTGCAGAACATTAATCGGGGTGGACTGGCAACCGCCCATGAGCCCGGCCAGTTGGTCGCTTATCCGATTGTCTTGTTAAAAAAGAAAGACCTGCGCTGGTTTGCCGATAGCTTTTTGCAGGCGGTTATAGCGGTGCTGGCTGATTACAGTTTGGCGGGGGCTCTGAAGACAGGCGAACCGGGAGTCTGGGTCAATGGACGAAAAATCTGTAGTTTTGGTATCGCTCTGAAAAGGTGGGTTTCTTCTCACGGTATTGCTTTGAACGTCAATAATAATCTGTCCACCTTTGATATGATTGTACCTTGTGGCCGGCCTGAGGAAGTTGTCACCTCGATGGCTCGGGAATTGGATCGGCCGCCGCCAATGGCGGAGTTGCAGCAGCGATTTGTTAAACATTTTTCGCAGGCGTTTGACTATCGGCTCGGCGGATAGCAATTTAAAAATCGCCACGGTAAAAGGAGAAATCGATGAAATCCCATGAAGTTGATTATCGGATTGTCGGCGATGATATGCAGATGGTGGAAGTGGAGCTTGATCCCGGTGAAACTGTGATAGCGGAAGCTGGTGCCATGACCTATATGGAAGAGGGAATCGATTTTACAACGAAAATGGGCGATGGTTCTGAGCCGGAATCGGGAATCTTTGGCAAGTTGCTCGGCGCCGGAAAGCGGATGCTCACCGGCGAATCGATTTTCATGACCCATTTCAGCAACCAGGGGACTGGGAAACAGCAGGTTGCTTTTGCCGCGCCCTATCCAGGAAAGATCATTGCGCTTGATCTCGCCCAGCTTTCCGGGGATATCCTTTGCCAGAAAGACTCTTTTCTCTGCGCCGCTTTCGGAACCCAGATCGGGATCGCTTTTCAGAAGCGTCTGGGGACCGGATTTTTTGGCGGTGAGGGCTTCATCCTGCAACGCTTGTGTGGCGATGGTATGGCCTTTGTGCATGCCAGCGGGACGATTATCGAGCGACAACTCAAGGGTGAAACCTTGCGGGTTGATACTGGCTGTCTGGTCGCTTTTGAACCCGGGATCGATTACTCCATTGAACGAGCTGGAAATTTAAAGAGTATGTTTTTCGGTGGAGAAGGTCTGTTCTTAGCCACGCTGCGCGGAACTGGCCGGCTCTGGTTACAGAGTCTGCCGTTCAGCCGGTTAGCTGACCGGATTATTGCCCATGCGCCAAAAGCCGGTGGCAGTGATAAGGGCGAAGGTTCGGTGCTCGGTGGGATCGGCCGGATGCTGGATGGCCAGTGAGCAGCAAAGGAGGCCCTATGTCATCCCTGCAGGGGAGAACCCTATTTATTACCGGTGCCAGTCGTGGTATCGGCCTGGAAGTCGCTAAGCGTGCTGCGGCTGATGGTGCCAATATTGTCATCGCAGCGAAATCCAAGCGTAAGCACCCTAAGCTGCCAGGCACCATTTATACCGCTGCAGAAGAGATCGAAGCTGCCGGTGGCAAAGCCCTGCCGCTGGTGGTCGATATTCGCGAAGAAGAACAGGTGGTCGCTGCGGTGGAGAAGACGGTGGCCACCTTTGGTGGGATCGACATTCTGGTGAACAATGCCAGTGCCATCTATCTTGCCGGCACACTCGAGACCCCGATGAAGCGCTTCGATCTGATGAACCAGGTCAATGTGCGCGGGACCTACCTCTGCTGTCAGGCTTGTTTGCCGCAGCTACTAAAGGCAGAGAATCCGCATATTTTAACCTTTTCACCGCCGCTGAATTTAAATCCACGCTGGTTCAAGGATCATCCCGCCTACAGCATGGCCAAGTATGGCATGAGCATGACGGTGCTCGGTATGGCAGAGGAGTTTCGCGCCCAGGGGGTGGCGGTGAATGCACTTTGGCCGAAGACGGTTATCAAGACTGCCGCTTTGGCGATGCTGGGGGGGCTGGTCGATCCTGAGAATTGTCGGCAGCCGCGGATCATGGCCGATGCCGCATGGACTATTCTTTGTCGGGACAGCCGCCAGTGCAGCGGCAATTTCTTTATCGATGAAGAGGTGTTGCAAGCGGCCGGGGTCATGGATTTTTCAGGCTATGCGGTGAACCCTGCAAGGCCCCTGGCTTCCGATCTGTTTCTTGATTGATTCACTGAGCTTGGACAATTTTTTGGCCGGAAGGTGAATTTACTCTGGCGTCTTAAATTTATTTTGTTATAATGAGCCAATTGTCATAAATACACTGAGGAGCTCAGTATGTCGACCGACTTCCAAACCGTTGTACGTTCTATCCGGGATCTTCCCCCGGTACCGGCCGTAGCCACCAAAGTTCTCGAACTGCTTGGGGACCCGAATGTCAATTACAGCAAGCTAGGCGAGGCCATTTCCAGCGATCCGGCAGTCTCTGCCCGATTGTTGAAAGTTGCCAACTCGGCATTCTATAGCATGAAGCGACAGATTAAGACCCTGGATCATGCTATCGCTATTGTCGGTGAGCGGACCCTGCGGAGTTTGATCTTAGCGGCAAGCCTCGAGGGGATGAACAAATCCTACGGCTTGCTGGAAAAAATGCTCTGGGAGGATTCCATCGGTTGCGCTATCGGTTGCCGTATCCTGGCACGAAAATTTGCCTCTGCTGATCCTGAGGAAGCCTTTCTTGCCGGTTTGTTCCGCCACTTGGGGAAGGTGGTGATGAATTATAGTGACGCCGAAAGCTATCGTGCTCTTGTCGAAGCTGTTTATGCTGGAGAGGGCTCCTTCGCCGAGTTGGAAGGGAAATATTTTCCCTACGCGCATGCGATCGTCGGTGCAGCAGTTCTCGACAAATGGAATTTTTCCCGGACTCTGGTCATGGTCGCCATGCATCATGACGATCTGAACGTACCGGAAGAAGAAGACGAAGAATTCGCCGGGTTGTCGCGCATGGTCGCTACAATCAACCTCGCCGACCGGGTCTGCCTGCGGCTGGGAATCGGTCAGCGCGAGCCGGATGAAGCGGTCGATGTCGCGAACTGTTTAGGGGCGAAGGCTCTTGAATTAGTTGAAGAGGATGTGCTTGAGGCCCTCGATGAAGTCGAACAGGTTTTTGCCGATAACCGGGAATTTTTTGTCGGTTAGGGCACGACCCAGAGTATTCAAGGGAGGCTATTCAGCCTCCCTTTTTTCGTCGTAGCTGCTATATTGGTCGACCGGTTTGGCAGTTGTGATTCAGCTATGTTAGCGTGGTGAGAATAAGAAATGTCGGTGCGTCATGAAAGAACGGCTTGATAAGTTAGTGGTCCAGCATGGTTTGGCCCCTTCCCGGGAACGGGCCAGAGCCTTGATTCTTGCCGGCAAGGTGGTGGTCGATGACCACCTGGTCGACAAAGCTGGCGAAAGGGTTGATGTTGAAGCCAGTCTGCGCCTGAAGGGGGAGGATATTCCTTTCGTTTCTCGCGGTGGCTTGAAACTGCAGAAAGGCTTGGAGCACTTTACCCTAAGGGTTGCAGAGCGAATTGCCATCGATGTCGGGGCTTCGACCGGGGGGTTCACCGATTGTCTGCTGCAACATGGGGTGGCAAAGGTTTATGCCGTGGATGTCGGCTATGGCCAGTTGGCCTGGAAGCTGCGGGAAGATCCGCGGGTGGTGAACCTGGAGCGATGTAATATCCGTAGCCTGGCTGCCGACCGACTCGAGCAGCCGCCGAGTCTGGCGGTGATCGATGCCTCCTTCATTTCTCTTGCCAAGGTCTTGCCGAATACTCTGGCGCTGTTGACCGAAACCGCGGATATCCTCGCTCTGATCAAGCCGCAGTTCGAAGTCGGCAAAGGGCAGGTGGGCAAGGGCGGCGTGGTTAAGGACCAGCAACAACACCAGCAGGTGATAGAAAATATTCAAACCCTGGCCACCGAGCTTGGCTGTGCTGTGCTGGATGTAATCGAAAGCCCTATCCTGGGTCCGAAAGGCAATAAAGAATTTCTGATCCATCTGCAAAAGGGACCTTAGAATGAATACAGTTTTTTTTATCGGCGCCGGGCCGGGGGATCCCGAGTTATTGACTCTGCAGGGGGCAAAGGCGCTGCAGAGCGCCAGCGTGGTTTACCTGCCGGAGCCTTTTGATGAAACCTTTGGCGCTTATCTGCAGGGCAAGCAGGTGCTGATTCCTTTCGATTACGATTATGGCCAACTGACCAGCATGATCGAAACGCAACTTGAAACGGCGTCGGTGGCCTTTCTGGTTCCTGGCGATCTGACTTTTTATTCGCCATTCCAGGGGTTGATCCATCATTTTGGCCAGCGGGCGGAAGTTCTTGCCGGTGTCGGCATTGCCAATGCCGCTTCAGCCCGTCTCAAGAAAACCTTGGATCTGCCGGCGGTCACTAACCGGACGCTGATTGTCTCGCCGCGTACCCTGGGTGATGCTGAAGACTGCCCCAGCCTCGAAGAGCTGGTGGCTCCAGGGGTTTCGTTGTTAATCTATATGAACAACCTGCCGCTTGAAGAGCTGGTCGAGAAGCTTTTGCTCGGCTACGGGAAGGATGTGCCGATCGCCCTGCTGCACCGTTTGGGGCTGCCGGACGAAAAAATCATTGAGGGCAGCTTGCAAACCATTGTGGCTGCTTGCCAGGGGCGGGATTATTTTCACCTGACCGATGCTGCGAAAAAACCGGCCCTGACCCTGGTGGTGGTCGGTGAAACCCTGCAGGCAAGTGTCGATGGTAGCTGGTGGGATTATCGGCGCGAGCATATCTGGAAAGCACGTAAAGAGTTGGAGGGGAGATGAAGCTGATCTCGCCCATCGACCGCCTTGCTGAAGCCCAGGCGTTGCTCGACGCTGGCGCCGCCGAACTCTATGGTGGTTATGTCCCCGCAGACTGGCAGCAACGTTTCGGGCTGCTCGCCTCGATTAATCAACGCACCTTTGCCGGTGCGCAGATCGACAATTACGAAGAGCTGCGGCAGATAGTCGATATCTGTCGCAATCGGGGTGGGGAGTTTGCGTTAACGCTGAACTCCCCTTTTTATTCTGATGCGCAACTGCCGCTGCTTATCGATTATGTGGCGGAAGCAGTGCAGGCTGGAGTGACCAGCGTCATTCTGGCCGATCTGGCGTTGCTGCGCAGCCTGAAAGAGCAATTTCCGCAACTGCTTTATCATGCCAGCACCTTGGCGCACCTGAGCAACTCTGCGGCGATCAAGTTCTATCACCAGCAGGGAATCGAACGGGTGATCCTGCCGCGGCATCTGACCGTGGCGGAAATGGCCGAGATCCGCCAGCGGGTCCCTGAGGTTGCCTGCGATGCATTTCTGTTGGTGGGAAAATGCCCCAATACTGAAGGACTGTGTACTTTTCATCATTCCAGTGCCGATAAAATCTGGCCCTGTGAAATCCCTTATCAGATGGAGCCGCTAAACCAGCCGGTCTCGCCGCAGCTGGCTGCAGCAATGGTCCGTCAGCAAAGCTGGTCGCAGACTGAACGCAAACATGGCTGTGGCCTTTGCGCCATTCCGCAGCTGAAAGCGGCTGGGATTGATGGCCTCAAACTGGTTGGCAGGGGCGCACCGACTCTGCGCAAGGTGAAGAATCTGCAGTTGGTCAGCCGTTTTGTTATGCTGACAGAAGAGACGCTAGATTTCGCTGACTACCAGCGGCAGGCATTACAGGCTCATCGCGAGCATTTTGGCATAGGCTGTTGCGAAAATGTTTGCTACTATCCGGAATTCTATAAGGAGATCATCCTGTAAACAGAAAGGAGAAACTGATGGCTTCTGACTGTATTTTCTGCAAGATCTCAACGGGTGAGATTCCCGCGACCATCCGCTACGAAGATGAAGAAATTGTTGCCTTTGAAGACCTGAATCCTCAGGCCCCGCATCATATTCTGATAATTCCGCGCAAACACATTCGGACCACCCTCGACCTGACCACCGCCGACAATAATCTGATCGGCCATGTCTACCAGATTGCCGGTAAGCTCGCTCATGATATCGGCTTTGCTGAAGATGGGTTTCGGGTGGTGAACAATTGTAACGAAGGTGGCGGGCAGGTCGTCTGGCACCTGCATTTTCATCTGTTGGGCGGCCGCGATATGGGCTGGCCTCCAGGTTGACAGCTGTTTATGGAAGAATCTACTTGGTCCCTTACTGATCGGTTGTTATGACGGAATATAATGACAAAATAGAACAGCGAATGATCAACGAGATTATGGAGTTGCTGGTGACCCATCATGGTGCCGGACATTCCGAGGAGGAGCTGGATCGGGAGCTGGAACGGGTCGGGCAGGCCCTTGATGACGCCCGTTCGTCCCATAAAGGACAGGTGCGTAAAAGCGGCGAACCCTATATTTTTCACCCCTTGCGGGTGACCCACCTGGCCGCCAGGCACTGGATGGATTTTCCTTCGGTAATGGCGGCTTTGCTGCATGATGTGGTTGAGGATACTCCGGTGACCTTGGAAGAGGTCAAGCTGAAGTATGGTGCCGAGGTGGCGCATTTGGTCGATGGCTTGACCAAGGTGACCTCCGAGGTGATGACCCGCGAGCAACTCAAGGAAGAAACCTACAAGAAAACTGTCCTGGTCGCCATTGATGATATTCGGGTGCTCTGTCTGAAGTTCTGGGACCGGATGGATAATCTGCTGACCATCGATGCGCTGCCGCCGCATAAGCAGAAGCTGATTGCCGAAGAAACCCGGATGGTTTACGTGCCGCTCGCACAGCATCTGGGGATGGGCTATGTCGCTACTGAGCTGGAATCGCTTTCTTTTAACCTGCTCTATCCGCGCCGCGCGAGGTCTTATAATCAAAAAATTGATGCTCTGAAAAAAGAACATGTCAATTATCTGCGCAAGACCCGGGCAAAGATCATGAATGCCTGTGAGCAGCAGAAACTTCCCGTTCAGTTGAAGGATCGCTGGCGGCCTTTCTCGATCTCAGCAGCGCAGGCAATGCGGCGAGGGTTTACCACTCTCTACACTCTGGAGGTGCAGGTTGATCGGATGATGGATGCCTATATCTTCCTCGGCTTGCTGCACAGCATGTTTCCACCGATCCCCGGCAAGCTGCGTGATCACCTCAATAACAGTTCGCAATATGGCTACCAGGCACTGAAAACCACCGTCCAAATTGGCGAACAGCGGGTCCGGGTGGAGATTTCCACGCGCAAACTGGCTCGCTTTAACGACTCAGGGGTTCTGGCTCCTGGCTTCAAGTTCCGCCATGAGAATTTCCGTGAGCTGATGAAATCGTTGATGGAAGGGGAGTCCGCCTTCGATACTCTGTCCTTGCAACTGGCCTCAGCCACCATTCAGGTCTATACGCCGGCCGGTGAAATCCGCACCCTGCCGGAAGGCAGCAGTCTGCTCGATTTTGCCTTCGATATCCATGATTCTCTCGGCCTGCATGCCCGGCGAGGGCGCATCAATGGCCGCACCCGGCAGCTGCGGACCCGCCTCCTTGACGGCGACCAGGTGGCCGTTGAGACCTCTGAAAAGACTGAGGTCCTGCCCAAATGGCTGGAGTGGGCGGTGACCCCAAAGGCGCGCAATACGATCCGACGTTTTTTACGCAACAAGGTTCGTTCTTCCTAAATGAAAAGGTCAAACCATGCTCAAATTGCTTTTTTTCGGACTGTTGTTCAGCGGCCTGATCGGGGTGCTGCCGCCTCCGGCTGTTGCCAAGGGGCAGGTGAACACCTTCATCTATCATCGCTTTGATGAGTCCCGCTATCCTTCGACCAATATCTCTTCTGAAATATTTTCCGAACAACTCGCCTATCTCAAAGAGCATAACTATACTCTGCTGTCGCTTGGAGAAGTCGCCCGTCGGCTGATGGAGGGAGAAGCATTGCCGGAAAAAGCTGCAGCGCTTTGTATCGATGACGCCTTTAGCTCTTTTGCCGAAGTCGCTCTGCCGTTGTTGCAGCAGTACGATTTCCCCGTGACGCTGTTTGTCAATACCGATGCGGTCGGAACCCCCGGCTACCTGGATTGGGCGGAGTTAAAGCAGTTGCAGCAGCAGGGGGTGGAAATCGGCAATCATACCGCAACACATGATTATCTGATTGAACTTCAGCCAGGTGAAGATTTTGCAGGGTGGAAAAGCCGGATCAGGGCTGATATTGCCAAGGCCCAACAGCAACTGGAGACGCAACTTGGAGTCAAGGCAGAGTTATTTGCCTATCCCTACGGTGAATATACTCCGGCGCTTGTACAGATCGTTATGGAGGCAGGTTTTTTGGCTGCTTTCGCTCAGCAGTCAGGAGTGATTCATGCCGCTTCAGATCGTTTTCTGCTGCCGAGGTTCCCGATGGGTGGCCCCTATGCCACCGTCAAGGGATTTATCAGCAAGTTGCGGATGAAGCCACTGCTGGTTGCCGAAGAAGTCCCACTCAGTCCGTTACTTGACGAAAATCCACCGGAGTTGCAGTTGAAGATCGATACAAAAGATGTGCGCTTGGGGCAGTTGAATTGCTTTGTCCAGGGGGCGAACAGTTGTCAGGTCGAAGCGATCGACGGTCAGGATGGTTGGTTCAGGGTGACCGCGGCACAACCTCTAGCCAGTCGGCGTAATAAATATACCCTGACCGCACCGGGTATTGCCGGTGGCTGGCACTGGTACAGCCATCTCTGGGTTAAAGCGAAAAATCCGCTGAGGAGTGTAGCAGAATAAATTTAGCCGCGCAGGCGCAAGTCGGTGTCGGCAAAACGCGATAACTGGTTTTGTCTGATCAATCCCTGCAGGTCCTTGACGTAGTCTTCGCCGCGGATCGAGTAGCGGAACAAGCCCTCGGCCAGTTCGCTCCCTTCAAGCGGTGCCCCAGCTTGGCGTGCCTCGGTCCGTAGTTGGCGCAGTTCCCGATAGGCATAATGGGTGTTCAGATTCCGTAAGTAAGAGCGGATCGATTCGTAAACCGACTCAAAGCGCCGGATCTCGTAGGTTTCTCCTTCAGGACGCCCCTCAGGGACAATACCCGTCCCGGGAATAAAGGTCCACTCGCCAAACAGATTGTTGGCTAATTGTGAAAACCGTGAAGTGCCCCAGGCCGATTCGTTGGCCGCCTGAGCGATAGCCAGTTCCGCTGGAATCACATCGACACGGACCAGCAGCTCTAGCATGACTTCCGGTGAGGTGAGCGAGGCGCTATTGAGGTCGTATCGCTGGGCGAGGCTTGCCAGGATTTGGCGCTGCTCTTCGCTTAGCAGCTGCTTGGAGTCGAGACGCTTTTTGATCTCCAGAAGCTGTTTGCGTTCTTGCCGAATCTCTTTATTCGCCAGTAAAATCATTGGCAGCATCGACTTGAGGAAAATCCGTTTCTTTTTACTTGAGGGGAGATTTGGCAGATCTTTAGGCAGGGTCTGTATGATCAGTGGCGGAACCCCTTTGTCGAGCTGGTCGAGCTGGTAGCTGTAGCGTTGGAATTCCGCCTCCAGGTCATTCAGCTGGGTTGCTTCCAGCACCTTGATATCTGGACCTTGATAGATAGGCGCGGCACTGTCGGTGCAGCTGGCGAGCAGCAGGCTTAACATGACCAGGGACAGAAGTATGCATTTACTGATTAGTTTCAATATGACTTTCCATTTAATGATGTCGCTCCGCCGAGCTATTTCTCGACTGAGCAGCATGCTGTTATATAGAAGATTATGGATTACTGTCAACAGGTTGCAAATGCGGTCAGCGGTTTTTTCGCCTATGAAACCAGTATCTATTCGGATTTATTTCAGAAAGAATTTTATTAATTTCTAGAAATGGAGCTGTTTATGAAGTCGTATCGCAAAGAACTATGGTTTGATATCCCTACCCGCCGGGAATTCAGAAATATTACTCCGCAGGTGACGGATTGCCTGCGCGACAGCGGCATCAGTGAAGGGCTGCTACTCTGTAACGCCATGCATATTACTGCGTCGGTGTTTATCAATGACGATGAAGCCGGGCTGCACAGTGATTTTGAACGTTGGTTGGAAGAACTGGCACCCCATGCCCCGCTCAGCCAATATCGGCACAATAATACCGGCGAAGACAACGGCGATGCACATCTAAAGCGCACAGTCATGGGGCGTGAGGTGGTTGTTGCCGTAACCGGAGGAAGACTCGACTTTGGCCCCTGGGAGCAGATTTTTTATGGCGAATTTGATGGGCAACGTCGCAAGCGGGTGCTGGTGAAGATCATTGGAGAGTGACTTTGTGTAAATTGATATGGTAATATCTTACTTTGAATAATTGATATTTTAGCCGGTGGAGATATGGAAACGATTAAAACGGCGAGCTTTGAGTATCTGATCAACTTGGCTAAGGAAAGCCCTGAAGGCGGATACACTTTTGTTCTTGATGGTGAAACCTTTCAGATAAAAGATGTCCTCGAGATTTCCAAGATTGCATCGGATAAAGGTTATATCGTTATTTATTGACAGGGAGAGAAAACATGGGAAAGAAAAAGTTTGTATGTCCGATAATTGAACCTGGGGTTTGTTACACAGTTGAAGCCGCACTTGAGATGGCCATCCAGATGGAAGAGGAGGGGTTCCGCAGCTACCTTGCAGCGGTCAGGATGGTGAAGGATCGTGCTGCCAAGCTGATTCTTAAGGATGCGGCCATCGACGAACTGCATCATAAACAGCAGCTTGAAATAGCACTGCTCGAAGGAGTTGACGGGGTAGATGGTAAGGAGTATACAGTGCCGACCATGAACTTGGACTATGTCCTTGATCAGGAAGAAATCGGTCCTGGTGCTGATTCCCGCAAGGCACTGGCCTATGCCATTCATCTTGAGAAAAAAGCGATTGATTTTTATACCTGCCTGGTTCAGGGGTGCGAGGGTGCACCGATGGTTCCGGTCTTCCAGAAGCTTCTCAATGATGAAACCAGGCACCTGAGGACCCTTGAGGATCTTTACGAAGATCATTTTATGACTGAAAACTAGTCATTTTCCAGGCTTAATAGCGGTAGATTAAAGGGGCCGCGATCGGTAGGTTAGCCCTTTTTTACCGATCGGGTAAAAAATAACAAAATCTAGTAAAAACAGATAGTTGCCAGCCAATGTTGAATCTGTTACAGTTACTTCAACGCTCGTTTGTTTGGAGGCTGTTATGGATCTTGATCTGGTAAAAGCTCTCTTTGCTCTGTTTGTGGTTACCGTTTCATTGGTTCGGCTCATGGCTGATAATGAATACTTTCGGCTGACGGCCATGAAAAAGGTCTGGGGGCGTAGCCGAGGCCTCTTGATTCACTTCATCTCTAACGTGATTATGCCGATGCTGTTCGCCCTTTATTTTCTTTGCCGTGGGATAACCGGAACCTTCAGTTTTTAATAAGACCTTCTCCCACTGACGCTGAGCCCGTGCCGCAGATGCCGCACGGGCTTTTTTGATGACTTGACAAATAGCCGAACGATTTTTATCTTGCAGTTCGAAAATTTTTTACAGGAGGAAACACAAATGTCCGAAAAGTTGCATAAAGAAGAAGGCAGTATCTCCATTCATACGGAAAATATTTTTCCGATCATCAAGAAATGGCTCTACAGCGACAAGGAAATTTTCCTGCGGGAACTGGTCTCCAATGCGGTCGATGCGATCCACAAGCTGCAGAATATCAACCTGGTCGAAGGGTTGAAGATTTCCGACGAATACAAGGTTGATCTGCACATCGACAAGGATGCCGGCACCCTGAGCGTGACCGATAATGGCATCGGCATGACCGCCGACGAGGTCCGCAAATATATCAACCAGGTGGCATTTTCCTCGGCAGAGGACTTCATCGAAAAGTTTAAGGATCTGGAAGATAAGAACCAGATTATCGGCCATTTCGGGCTCGGGTTCTATTCCAGTTTTATGGTGGCCGACAAGGTTGAGATCAAGACCAGATCTTATCAGGCGGATGCCGAAGCGGTCCATTGGAACTGCGCGGGAACAACCAGCTATGAACTAGAGGCCACCGACAAAGCCGACCGTGGAACGGAAATCATCCTCCACCTCAATGAGGAAGAGAAGGAATTTTTCGAAGCCGACCGGGTTCGCGAGGTCTTAAAAAAATTCTGTAACTTCCTGCCGATTCCTATCAGTCTGGAAGGTGAAGAGGTCAACGATAAAAATCCTCTCTGGACCCGTAGCGCCAGCGAGATCAGCGAGGACGAGTACAAAGAGTTCTACCACAAGCTCTACCCAATGTCGCAGGATCCACTGTTCTGGATCCACCTGAATATCGACTTTCCGTTCAATTTAAAAGGGATTGTTTACTTCCCCCGGCTGACCAATGAGTTTGATGTGACCAAGAGCCACATCAAACTGTTCTGCAACCAGGTCTTTGTTTCCGACAACTGCACTGAGTTGATCCCGGAATTTCTTACCCCGCTGCAGGGCTGCCTGGATGCCCCCGATTTGCCGCTTAATGTGTCGCGAAGTTATCTGCAGAACGAGCCGCAGGTGCGTAAAATTCGTGAAGTCATCAGCGGCCGGGTGGCGGCCAAGGTGGTTGAGCTGGCGAAAAAGGATCGCGAAATTTTTGAGCCGATCTGGGAGGATATTCACACCTTCGTCAAGTACGGTATGATGCGCGAGGATAAATTCTACGACAAGGTCAAGGATCAGGTGATATATCGTGCAACCGGCGATGAGAAATATACCACCTTGCCCGACTATCTTGAGCGCGCCAAAGAAAAGCATGAGAACAAGGTTTACTACGCCAATGATGAAGGCATTCAGGCGACCTACCTGAAGATGTTTAAGGCGCAGGGGATGGAAGCCTTGATTCTGGATGCGATGATCGATAATCACTTCATCCAATTTCTTGAATCGAAAAACAGCGATCTGAAGTTTGAGCGGGTCGACTCCGATATCACCGAAAACCTGATTGAACAGGATGCCGATTCGAAGTTGGTCGACAGCGACAATAAAACCCGCGATGAGCGGATCGAAGAGGTGTTTAAAACTGAGCTCGATATCAATGGGTTACACATCCGGCTTGAGTCGCTCAAAGACGACTCGGTACCAGGGATGATTCTGCTGAACGAACAGCAGCGGCGCTTCAAAGAGATGACCCACATGATGGGGCAGGGCGAGATGCCGGATCTGTTCGCCGATCACACCCTGCTGGTTAATTCGGCCAGTCCAGCCGTTGCGAAGGTTCTCACGTTACAGGATGCTGGCGACAAGGAGACTGCCGGGCTGCTGATCGAACAGATTTACGATCTGGCGATGCTTTCGCACCAGGCGATCAGCAAGGATCGGATGGCGGCGTTTCTGGAGCGCAGCAGTAAACTGCTTGGAATGATCTGAGCATTCTCAATATAATCAGACAAAAGAAAACGGCCGGGTCTTGTGAACCGGCCGTTTTCTTTTTGAATGCTATTCGAGGCGATCGTTTTGTCTTAAAGCTTCGTAAAGCAGGATCGCCGCCGAGTTCGCCAGATTCAGGCTGCGTACCGCAGGGGAGAAGATCGGAATCCGCAGAGCGCAATCTGTTTCCTGCGCCAAAAGTTCTTCCGGCAGTCCAAGGGTTTCTTTACCGAAGACCAGAAAGTCGCCCGGTTGGAAAGCGGCTTTGGTGTAGCTTTTGGTGGCCTTTTTCGAGGTGAACCAGAAGCGCGCTTGGGGGAATTCGTTTTGCAGGTGTTGCAGCGAATCCCAACGGTGCAGTTTTACTTCCGGCCAATAGTCGAGCCCGGCGCGCTTGAGGTGCTTGTCTGCATGGCGCGGGACTATATCACGAAGGCAAAAGGCAGGCAAAAAGAAACGGCGGGGATGACCCGCCGTTTCAAAAGTATCCGATTGGGGTTGGTCGGCTAATTAACTGTTCGCCGCTTTCAAAGCCTGATCAAGGTCGTCGATAATATCCTCAATGTCCTCAATCCCGACCGAAACTCTGATCATCCCGGGGGTCACCCCAGCGGCATGTTGCTGTTCCTCGGTCAGTTGCTGATGAGTGGTGGAGGCGGGATGGATCACCAGGGTTTTGGCATCGCCGATATTCGCCAGGTGACTGGCCAGTTTGACGCTGTTTATGAATTTCTCACCAGCTTCCTTGCCTGCTTTGATTTCAAAACCTAGAATAGCTCCCTGGCCTTTCGGCAGGTACTTCAAGGCTTTGGCATGGTCGCGATGGCTCTCCAGCCCTGGATAGTTGACCCAACTAACCAGCTCATTCTGCTCCAGGTACCTGGCCACCAGCAGCGCGTTCTCACAGTGGCGTGGCATCCGTACGTGCAGGGTTTCCAGGCCCTGTAAAAACTGGAAGGCATTGAAGGGGGACAGACAGGGACCCATGTCTCGCAACAGGGTGATGCGCATCTTCAGGATATAGGCCAGATTACCGAGAGCCTCGTGATAGACCAGGCCGTGGTAACTCGGATCGGGCGTGGTGAATTCTGCAAACCGGCCGCTCGACCAGTCGAAGTTGCCACTGTCCACCACGGCACCACCAATGCTGGTGCCGTGCCCGCCGATAAATTTAGTCAGCGAATAGCAGACGATATCAGCGCCATGTTCGATCGGTTTGAAGAGCACCGGAGTGGTCACGGTGTTGTCGACAATCAGCGGCAGGCCATTGTCGTGGGCGACTTTGGCAATCGCGGCAAAGTCATCGACATTGTTCTGCGGGTTGCCGATCGATTCGACAAACACGGCTTTGGTGTTGGCATCAATGGCCGCAGCGATGTTATCCGGATTGGAGCTATCGACAAATTTAACGCTGATGCCCATCCGCTTAAAGGTGTGGTTAAACAGGTTGTAGGTCCCGCCGTAGAGGAAACTGCTCGAAACGATATTGTCGCCGTTCTGGGTAATATTCAAGATGGCCAGGGTGATCGCCGAAGAACCGGAGGCCAGCGCCAGTGCCCCGACCCCGCCGTCAAGCTCGGCAAGCCGCTTCTCGAGAACATCGGTGGTCGGATTCATCAGCCGGGTGTAGATGTTGCCCATCTCTTTGAGCGAGAAAAGATTCGCGGCATGTTCGGCAGAATCAAAGGTGTAGGAACTGGTCTGGTAGATCGGTACCGCCCGCGAGTTGGTGGTCGGGTCGGGAACCTGGCCGGCGTGCAGGGCAAGTGTGCCATCCTGATAGTTTTGTTCGTCTGACATAATGACTCCATGGGTCTGAAGATTGGTGGCTTGGATATCAAAAATAGTGAAATAGTAGAGAATGGATTTGGATATCTATAGCAGTAAGCTGTTGATAGGGCAAGCAGTTAATCCTGGTGTGCTAGGCAAAAAAAGGCAGGCCAAGCGGCCTGCCTTGAAGGTTTAATCTACTGTAGTGATATCAGGCTTGGCTAATGGTTAAGGCCTGGTCCAGATCGGCCAGAATATCCTCAATATTCTCGATGCCGATCGACAGCCGGATCAGGTCGGGCGAAACGCCTGAGGCGATCTGTTGCGCTTCACTCAACTGGCGATGGGTGGTGCTGGCCGGGTGGAGGACACAGGAGCGGGCATCACCAACGTGGACCACCAGGGCGATCAATCGGCAGGCTTCCATGAACTTTACCCCGGCATTGCGGCCGCCCTTGATGCCGAAGGTCAACACTCCACTGCAACCCAGCGGCAGGTAGCGTTTGGCGAGTGCATAGCTGGGATGTTCTTCCAGGCCGGGATAGTTGACCCAGGAGACAGAAGGATGTTGCTGCAGATGTCTGGCCACTGCCAGGGCATTACTGCTGTGCCGATCCATGCGCAGGGGCAGGGTGGTCAAGCCATGATTGAACAGAAAACTGTTCTGCGGTGCTGGGGTGGCGCCAAGGTCACGCATATATTGCACCCGGGCTTTGATAATGTAAGCTAAGGGACCGAAGGTTTCGGCGTACTTCAGACCGTGATAGCTGGCATCGGGTTCGGTCAGCTCTGGGAACTTTCCACAGTTCCAGGCGAATTTACCGCCATCGACAATCACTCCGCCGACGCTGGTGCCGTGGCCATCGATATACTTGGTTGCCGAATGGATAACGATGTCGGCTCCCAGTTCCAGCGGCTTACACAGATAGGGGGTAGCGAATGTGTTGTCGACCAGCAGCGGAACCTCCATCTGCTTTGCCAGCTCAGAAAATTTGCTGAAATCGAGAATATTCAGCCCTGGGTTACCGATGGTTTCGGCAAAGATACAGCGGGTTTCCGGGCGAAAGGCAGCTGCCAGCTCTTCGATGGAAGCCTCAGGATCGACGAAGCTAACCTCGATCCCCATTTTTGGTAAGGTATTGGCCAGAAGTGAATAGGTGCCACCATACAGCGTGCTGGTTGCCACCAGGTGCTGACCGCTCTGGCAGATATTCAGGATCGCCAGGGCCGAGGCGGCCTGGCCTGAAGAAGTCGCCAGAGCACCGACGCCGCCCTCCATCAGACAGATCTTGCCTTCAAAGGCCTCAGTGGTGGGATTGCTGATGCGCGTGTACATATGGTCGGCCAGTTCCAGATCGAACAGTTTGGCGACATGTTCTGCGCTATCATATTTATATGTGGTACTCTGGCAAATCGTCGGTATCCGCGATTCGGTGGCTTTCGGGCGGTAGGTGCCTTGCACGGCCTGGGTTTCAATCTTCCAGTCTTTCTGCATGGTTATTCCTCCTGATTGGCATTGAAATGTACTGGGCCGGAGCATAGCAGATTGTCCATTGAGATGGTAGGCAACTTAGAGCTTTTGAGGTTGGTTGCACTAAATGCATTTTGAGTTACTGAAGAAAGTTGTTGCCGAACTGTCGGCACCATTGAGCAATGCGCGGGTGGCTAAAATTTATCAACCGGCGGCAAATCTGTTGATTTTTCGTTTGTGGACCGGCAAAGAAAACCTCCGCTTGTTGCTGTCTACAGAACCTCGAAGCAGTCGGATTCACCTGTCCGCTGCCGAATATCCAAATCCTTTTACCCCGCCCCGGTTTTGCCAGCTGCTGCGCGCGCGAATCTCTCGCATCCTTAGCATTGAAATCTTGAATGATGATCGGGTTGTTGCGCTGCATTGTAACGGCCCGAAAGGTGCGACCCGGCTGATCCTGGAATTGACCGGTGCAGGCGGCAACATGTTTCTGGTTGATGCTGAAAACCTGATCATCGATGTTTTGTCGCGTAAAGCAGGGCAGCAGGGTGAAAGAAGTTTTCGCTCGGGGGAGTTGTATCGCTTGCCAGAGAAGTTGTCGAAACAGTCGGATGCCGTTCATGATCACTTCGAACAGGCTCCTGGAAGCTCGGTCAATGCATCCGTCGAAGAGTTTTACCGGGCCCAGCGAACGATATCAGGCAATACCGATCTGCTGACGACTCTGCAAAAAGTTATTCACCAGCAACAAAAAAAGCTGATGCGGCGCCTGGAAAAGATTTCTGCTGAGCAGGGAAGGCAGCAAAAGGCAGAGCAGTTCAAGCAGTTTGGCGAGCTGTTACTTGCGAACCTGCATGCGGTTTTGCCTGGAACTGACAAGGTTGAGGTGCTGAACTATTATCTTCAGCCGGCCAAAAGCGTTGTCATTGCGCTCGATAGTCGTTTAAACCCGCAACAAAATGCTGAGCGGTATTTCAAGCACTACAAAAAAGCCAAGCGGGGTCTTGAGCACAGTCGTCGTCGAGCGAAAGAGACGCAAGAGGAAATCACCTGGTTGGAATCCCTTGATTTTCAATTGCAGGAAGCGACCACGGCGGCAATCATCGAAGAGGTTGCTGCCGAATGTCGGCAGGGCGGCTTGTTGGGTTCTGGCCGCGATCGCTATGCCAAAAAGCAGCCCGGCGTGAGGTCGCAACCATTAGAGTCGCAAAGCCCATCCGGGTTGAAAGTTCTCTGGGGACGCAACAATCGGCAGAACGATTACCTCTCCACTAAAATACTCAAGGCAGGAGACCTTTGGTTTCATGCCCATCAATATCCTGGTGCCCATGTGATCTTGAAAGCGGCTGGAGCCAAGCAGATTAAGGACGAAGATAAGCGCTTTGCCGCAGCGCTTGCGGCAGGCTATTCCAAGGCTAAAAACGCTGCCCAGGTTGAAGTCATGCAGGCCGAAGCTGGTGATGTGCGCAAGCCAAAAGCCACCCGACCTGGCCTGGTGACCGTGAAATCGCATAGAATTATTGTTGTTCAGCCGCTTAGAATAGAAGAGTAGCTTTTTTGAGGTTTGGCTAAAAAATCAGTTGCAATCAAAAAATCCATTTGCTATAAACACCTTCGCTTCGCGCCGAAGTGGTGGAATTGGTAGACACGCTAGGTTCAGGGTCTAGTGTCCGTAGGGACGTGGGAGTTCGAGTCTCCCCTTCGGCACCAATTATGTATGAAAAGGGGCCGTAATCATTCAGATTACGGCCCCTTTTTCGTATCTTCAAGAACTGCTGACATAGTCCCGGAAGGGGCCGCTCAGGCCATATTGTGCTGGCCTCCGGCTAATGAGCGACGGGAGTAGCGATGGTTTTACTCCAGTTTGAAAGGGCTCGGGTTGTTTGATAGCTCTCCAGGCAAGCACTGCAATTGTCTCCAAACATCCACTCATCCTTGTATTCCACTTGCATTTTATCAATAATTTGCCCATCATTACCGATTAAAATAGAGAGGTGTCGGCGGCTATTGCTGCGACCAAAAAGTATAAACTTAGCGGTGCAGAGGGAAATGATTATATGCGTATGGGCTTAGTCGTCTGTTTGTGCTTTTTGCTCACTGCCTGCGGTGGGCAATCTAAGGAGGAGCTACTTCAAGAGGGGAACCGTCTTAACGACAATGGGAATTTCAGAGGGGCAATTGTCCTCTATAAAAATGCTCTGGAACAGGATGGTAACTATCTCGAAGCCCGCAGAGGGTTGGCTGAGACATACTTCAGTCTGGGGAGTTTTGCCCGAGCCGAAAAAGAGTTTCAGGAAATTCTGCTGCAGAACCCCTCAGCGACAGATGTTCATTTGAGGCTTACTGCAGTTTTACTCCAGCAAAAGAAGCCGGAGTTGGCGATTGAATCCTTGGAAAAATATCACTCCAGTCAGCAGGAATCTGCCGACAGTCTGAGTCTTTATGGGCGGGCTGTTGGTGCCAAGGGAGACCTTGAGACCGCGGAAAATTACTTCAGAAAGGCTTTGCAGCTTGATGTCAAGGCCATTCAGCCACGGTTAAACCTGGCAAAAGTTTTTTTGAAAAAAAATAATTATTCGCAAGCTAAGAGCTATCTCGAAGAGGTTATCTCTGCCGCGCCCAGGAATATTGAAGCCTATTACGTCCTGGCCTCAATCGAGTCACGTCTAGGCCAGCCTGAAGTGGCCCTTAAGGTTTATCAGAACCTTGTCAAGGTTAGGCCAGGAGAGATTCATGCCCACTACATGAGTGGTCTGATACACATAGAGTTGGATAATGTTGATGCCGCGATGCGGTCTGTCGAGTCGATTTTTTCGATCTACCCAGAGCGTGCTGAGGGCTATCGTCTCAAGGGCATTCTACTTTATAAACAGCAGAAATTTGCAGAGGCAAAGGTTGCCCTGGAAACCTCTTTGAAAAATGAAAGACACCTGCTCGCTTATTTTTTTCTGGGGCTCAGTGATTACGGTCTCGGTCAATATGAACAGGCCCTGAACCAGTTTCAAGGAGCACTTGACCTTAATCCGGCCTTTGAACGTGCCAGGGTTTTGGTGGCGATGACTCTGTTGAAACAAAAGCGTGTCGATGATGCAGTGGTCGAGATTCAGAAGGTCCTTCGGGCAAATCCTGATAATGCCTACGCGCATAACATTTTGGGGAGTGCCTTGTTAAGCCTGGGTCAGTACGATGAAGGAATGACCGAACTTCAGCAGGCGACTAACCTTGATCCGACCCTGGCAGATGCACACCTGAAGCGGGGGCTTTTCCGCCTGGCGAGTGGGCAAGGCGCACGTGGAGAATCTGACCTGCTACAAGCGGTTGAGGCTGCCCCGGAGATCTTGAACAGTCGTTTGATGCTGGTTACCCATTATCTGCGAGAAGGCAACTATACTGCTACGATCAAGGTTCTTCAGGAAGGTCTTGACGGCAGCAAAAGCGACGCATTGTTAAATAATTATCTCGCAGCGGCTTTTTTTTCGCAAAAAAATATCAGTGGGGCAATAGCGGCTTTACAGCAGGCCAAGCAAATTGATCCTGCGTATTTGACGCCCTATTTCAACCTTGCGGCTTATTATGCGTCACAGTCGGAGTATGACAAGGCGATTACCGAGTATCAGCAGATTGTTACGCAAGACTCAAGCAATTTAAAGGCACTGTTGGGAATGGCTTCGTTGTATCGCTTGCAGGAAAGAAACGATGAAGTGCTGAATAGTTACCAGCGGATTGAGGCGACCAAGCTAGAGGACGGTTTTGTCGCGGTTGCTAAGTATTATGCCAGCTTAAATGATTATCAGAAGGCTTTAGATGCCTGTGATCGTGGCCTGGAATTATATAATTCATCACTCTCTCTTATCGAGTTTAAGGGAGAACTCCATTGGCGGCTCAAACAATTGGCGAAAACTGAGTCCGCTTTTGTCCGGTTGGCCGGACTGGACTTGGAACGGGGCCATTCTCTGCTGGTTCGTTTTTATCTCGAGAGTGGGCAGGAAGCAAAGGCGGAAAAGCTAGTTGATCGCCTGTTGACGTCTCATTTTGAAGATGCTTACGCCTATATTTTAGCTTCGCGGTTGGCGCTGCTTAAAAACGATTCAGACGCTGCAGTGGCCATTCTTGAAAAGGGCCTAAAAACTCTGAATAGAAGCATCCGCTTGCGTATGCAACTTGCCCAAGTCTATGAGGGATCAGGCAAGACCGATCAGGCCGCACTGATTTATCGGCAGGTTGTCAAGCAGAATCCAAGATTTGCGCCGGGCTATACTGCCTTGGGGAGGATTAGGGAGCAGCTAGGTACTAAGGCCGAAGCATTAGAATTGTACCGGACTGCGCTTGGCTACGATCAGAATAACGTGGCGGCCCTCAACAATCTGGCTTATTTGCTGCTAGATAACTATGACCAGACCGAAGAGGCTCTAAATTTTGCGAAGAGGGCTTACCGTTTACGGTCTGGAGACCCTCGCATTATGGATACCCTTGGTTATGCCTTGTTAAAGAATAAGCAGTTGGATGAGGCTGTCGGTGTATTATCAAAAGCTAGTGAGTTGATGCCAGATGTGCAAGCGATCAAACTTCATTTAGCCATGGCCAAACGCGATTTAGGGCGTACCGATGAGGCAAGGCAGTTGCTCGGCCAGGTGGTCGCTGGGGGAAGCCAGGACGAAATTCGCCAAGCGAACGCAATCCTAGAATCATTATGATCTGTGTGAGGTTTTAGTCGACGTGATTAGACCAAAGTTTTTTATCTTAACTGTCGATTTAATGATTGCCGTCTTGGCCCTCTTTTTATCCCATCTGTTAAGGTTTTCAGCGCCTAATGGCGTTGATGCGCTTTTGGATGGTGGTTTGTTTCGGGTCTTGACCTATCTCTGTATAATTTTAATGTCTGCCTATTTTTTTGAGCTTCTCGAGTTCGATAATTTCAAGTCGGGCAGGTTTATTCTCAAGCGTTTGCTCGCCTCGCTGGTGACCACGTTTTTGATATTGTCAATTTTTTTCTATCTTTTGCCTGATCATCAGTTCGGAAGGGGCGTACTTCTTTTGTCCCTCTGCCTGGTCGGGTTAGGCCAGTTTGGATTCCGTTTTCTCTTGCGTAAGTATTCTCGGGTTTCGAGATTCGCCAACCGGATTTTTATCCTCGGGGTTGGGGAATATGCGCAAAAGATGGCGAAGATTATCACTGCTGATTTTAATCCACATAGTTATGTTGGATTTGTTTCCTGCGGCAAGGAAAAATCTCAGGTGGCCGAAGATAGAATTGTTGGGGATATCGGACAATTTGCAGAGTTGGTTCAGGATTATCGCCCAAATAAGATCATTGTTGCTTTGACTGAGAGGCGCGGGGCTCTGCCGCTTAAAGAGATCATGCACAGTAAGCTTCGTGGGGTTGAAGTTTACGATGCGGCAACCTTTTATGAGCAGGAGACTGGTCGCCTGTTGGTGGAAAACGTCCAGCCAAGTGCTTTTATTTACGCCCATGGTTTTCGGTTGACGTCATTTATGCGCAGCTATAAAAGGATTTTTGATGTTGCTTTCTCCGTTTTCGGTCTGTTTTTTGCCTTTCCTATCTTGCCTATTGCCGCACTGGCGATAAAACTAGATTCCCCAGGACCGATTTTTTTCAAACAATTAAGGGTTGGTGAGCGCGAAGTCGAATATTTTATTTATAAGTTCCGCACGATGTGTAACGACGCTGAAAAAGAATCCGGCGCGGTTTGGGCGCAACAAAATGATCCTCGGGTGACCCGGATCGGCCAATTTATGCGGAAAACCCGGATCGATGAAATTCCTCAGCTCTATAATGTATTGAAGGGAGATATGAGTTTCGTTGGCCCTCGCCCAGAGCGGTTGGCATTTGTTGATCGTTTGAAAAAAACGATTCCTTATTACTCTACCCGGCATTTTGTGAAGCCGGGGGTGACTGGGTGGGCGCAGGTCTGCTATCCCTATGGAGCTTCTGAGGAAGACGCACTTGAAAAATTGCGCTATGATCTATTTTACATAAAGAACTATTCTGTTTTTCTTGATTTTAAAATCATTCTTGATACGGTTCGAGTCGTGCTTTCCGGTTTCGGTGGGAGATAACTATGAAATATGTTATTACATGCTTTCTATGTTGTGTTTTAGGCTTTCTAACTCCTGCTGCTTCAACTGCAGAAGATTATGTGATTGGCAAAGGGGATGTTCTTGAAGTTGCAGTCTGGGGTGTCGAGGAAATGAGCAGGTCAGTGGTTGTCCGCCCAGACGGAAAAATCACCTTACCGGCAATCGGTGATGTTGTCGCTGAAAACATGGCTCCCGCTAAGCTTAGCAAGTTGTTGGCAACGGAAATGAAGAAATATGTCAAGAAACCGATCGTGACAGTCTCGGTTGAAACAATCATGAACAACCGCGTTTATATTATCGGCGGAGAGTTGTCGCGGGTTATTGATATGGCCAATGAAATGTCATTGATGAAAGTAATGAGCTCTTTGGGAGATTTGAGTCAGGTCGATTTAAGGCGCGCCTATCTGTCTCGTGGCGGCCAAAAGGTCAGCTCCGACTTCTACGCTCTTTTCTTCGAGGGTGACCTTTCTCAAGATGTAGAGCTTAAGGCAGAGGATGTTATCTTTATGCCGAGCAATCTACATAATCGGGTTTACGTCCTCGGCGCTGTCAGCGCACCACAGCCTGTCCAATACTCTGAGGGAATGAGGGTGCTAGACGCCATATTGGGGGCCGGGGGATTTACTGAATTTGCCAAAGAAGAGTCCGTCATTGTCGTTCGGAAGGATCAGTCAAAGATCAGCGTCGATTTAGAAAAAGTTCGGAAGAAACAAACTACCGACGCCAATATATTGATAATGCCTGGTGATTATGTCCTCGTAGAAGAAAGTCTTTTTTAGGAATCAATTATGCGTGAAGGGATTGACCAAGTCCTAAGGTGTATTTATTCGGCCTATTGCCATAAATATATTTTCTTGCTAGTAACTTTTTCGGTAATGACCGCAGTGGGGGTTTATAGCTTTACTCTGCCCAAGCAATATAAAGCAGACACTACGGTTTTCATTGAAAAAAATGTCATTGATGATCTTGTCGAGGGGATTGCCATTACGTCGAACTTCGATGAACGGATTCGGGTTTTGAAATACGCGATCTTGAGTCGAGATTTGATTACCAAAACTTTGGAAGATGTCGAATCTGATATATTTACCAAAAGTATGGGCAAGCAACAGGCCTACATATCTGGCTTGATTGACCGGACTATTGTCGAAACACAGAGAAATATGGACCTTTTCACCGTTTCCCTGATCGACAGTAATCCCGAATTTGCGCAGCGATTTATCAATACGCTGGTAGGCACCTATGTCGAGGAGAACCTTTCAGCTAAGCGGGATGAAACTTACGGAGCCAACCGTTTTCTTGAAGAGCAGCTAGACGTTTTTAAAGATAAGCTTGAAAAAGCCGAAGATAGAATCATTGGTTTCCGTAAAAAACAGGGGATTTACTTTTCTGTAAATGAAGCTGGAACCATTGCGAAAATTCGCGAACTTCTGGCAGAGATAGAAAATATCAGTCTTTCCCTGGATACCCTGGCCGCGAAAAAAATACAGTTGACATCTCAACTCGCCAAAACTCAGCCGACTGTTGCTACCGTCAGTGAGAGTGCCGAAAATAACCGTCTGCAGGTCATGCAAAGCCGTTTGGACTCTCTGCTGCTCAGGTATACGGATAATTATCCAGAAGTGGTTCGTTTGAGGGCTGAAATAGCTGGTTTAGAGCAGCGCCTTTCTGCGCCAGACGCAGTTAAGGCCAAGCGTGAAACGACGACAATGACCTCTTTTAATCCGCTACATCAAGAGCTTCAGGGGCAGTTATTTGAGGTTGATGCGGAACTTTCCTCTTTGGGGGCGCGTAAGACAAAACTCCAACAGACGGTTGCCAAACGCGAGCAGGAACTGAAGGAGGTGCCTACAGCAAAAAAAGAATTAGGAATCCTTATCCAGGAGCGGGATTCTTATCGGAGTATCTATAATGACCTGTTGTCAAGAATGGGCAAATCTGAAGTTTCCAAGCAAATGGAAATTGGCAATAAGGCTGCAACTTTCCGAGTCGTGGATCCAGCTGTTCTGCCTGAAACTCCGGTTTCCCCCGACATGCTGAAAATGTTTTTGCTTGCTCTGATTAGCGGTTTGGGCTGTGGTTTCGGGGTGGTTTTGCTGCTCGATAATATGGATACTCGAGTCAGGAACGTTGACTTTGCCAAGGCTTTGGGAGTTGAGGTTCTCGCCGTTGTCCCAAATCTTTCCACTGCCGATTCCGTTAAACGTCGCAAGACGGGTGATCTTGTTCTCGCCGCGTTTTCTGGTGTCTACCTACTCTGTTTCGTCGGGGTGTTTGCCTACGAGTTGTTTTTACGTAAATAAACAGCCAACTGAGTTATTATTTTTATGAGCCGAATTGAAGAAGCGTTAAAAAAGGTTTCCCGTCATCGCCATGCCTCTGGCCAAGCAAGCACTGCCAGTCAGGTGCGCAGCAGCAAACAACTTCCCGGCGAGCATTTAAAGCCGGATAACGGGAACATGACACAACTGTTAGAGGTTGCAGAGCCGATCTTAATTGATAACCTTCTGCTGGTGACAGCCGGAGACGAAAAATCTGCTGTTGTTGAAGAGTACAACAAATTAAGGTCTTCGGTTATTGCTCTGACCCGCGGGGAGAATTTTTTGAACACCTTGATGGTCACCAGCACTGTCAGCGATGAAGGAAAGTCGATGACAGCCTTGAATCTTGCGATTTCCCTGGCAAGAGAGTATGATCACACTGTTTTGTTGGTTGACGCTGATTTAAGGCGTCCCTCCATTCATAAATATTTAAAAATCGAGCCCGAGTATGGCTTGACTCACTGTCTTAGGGATGACCTGCCAATAGAAAAGGCACTGGTTAAAACCGGGGTCGGTAAGTTGGTCATCTTGCCTGCGGGTGAAGTCGTTGAAGATCCTGTCGACCTGCTGTCATCCAACCGGATGAAAAAGATTATCAAGGAATTAAAGCATCGCTATTCAGAACGCTATGTGATCTTTGACACCCCTCCAGCGCTGCCATTTGCTGATGCTGGTATCATCGCTGCTGGAGTTGATGGCACCCTGTTTGTTGTTCGCGAAGGGAAGGCTGCGCGAGAAGATTTGGATAAAACTATTGAGGACTTAAAAGAACATAATTTGTTGGGCGTCATCTATAATGACGCAAATACGTTTTTTAAGAGGCAAGATAGTTATTATTATTAAAAACTGCAATTAAGAGGGTGGCCTTTATGATTTTTTCAAGGGGGATTGTATCTTTCAGCTGTTTGCTAGCAGTTATTTGCGCTTTAACGGGTAACGCATTTGCGCAAATGGTAATCCATCCACGAATTACTGTCGAGCAGAGATACGACGACAATATTTTCACTGATGACAAAGACAAAGAAGATGACTGGATAACGGGTATTGCACCCGGCATCAACATAACCTACGACTCCAGATCGATCGATCTGACCTTGGATTATTCATTGCAGTATGTCCGTTATCAGACAAACAAAGATGAAAATCTGGATAGCTTTAAGGACATGCAACGTGCTGACATGAGGGCCGATTTCTTTGAAGGGCGGCCTTTTACCCTGTCGCTTTCAGAGGTGATTGATCGAGAATCCCTGGAAGAGCGTGACAGGGACTTTAATGACAGCGTTGACGACCGATCTACCCTCTACCGAACTACTGTCAGCCCTTCTTACCGGCTGCAACTTGCCCAGACTTTCTCCCTCGTTTTTGACTACGTTTACCGCCGTGTCGATTTTGTCGAGTCTGCCGGTAATGACGTTGAACAAAATATCGGCAGAGTCTCTTTGGTTAAGGAACTCGCCGGAAATTCTGAAGTATATGCCCGCTTTACCTATACCGCAGACAATACCAAAAATGAGGAAAATTATGACCAACAGGATTATACTGTAGGTATTGTCCATCAGGTCGGCCCCCGGTTAAGCGGCGCTGTAGAGGTGGGTTATTCTGAAATCCAGTTTGACGGGGATAGCGACGATAGTAGCGAGCCTTTCTGGCTGGTGAATCTGAAGTATCGCATCTTTGAGGCTTTATCGCTGGAAACAGAATATGAGCAGCGTTTTCAGAACTCTTCCACCGACGGTGTCGCTGAATATCAATCAGCTATCTTTTCAGTCATCTATGCAAAAAACTCCTTGGCCGCCAATATTGATTTTTACTGGAACGAATTTGATTATGTGCTCACCCCCCAGGATGATGAGAGGACGGGGGTGAGACTAGGTTGTAGCATTCCTTTGACCAAGGTTTTCACCGCCAACCTCAACTCTGGATATGAAAAGGGCCGATTTAAAGATGTGACCGATGAGGATGTTGATCGTTACATTCTGGGCGCCGGCGTCGACTATGAATATCGGCGCATTCTAGCATCGTTAGGATATTCTTATAGGAAAAATAATTCTGACCTCGATGGCAACGACTACACCAATAATATCTATTCTTTGAGAGTGTCGCTACGGTTTTAAATTATGTATACAGAGTTTTTCGGCTTAACCGCCAAGCCATTTGAATTGCTTCCGAACCCGGTGTTTCTATATTTGAGCAAGGGGCACCGCAAGGCGCTTAGCTACCTGCAGTATGGCGTGCAGGAGCATGCGGGATTTACCCTTCTGACAGGAGAGGTTGGTTCGGGAAAAACTACTTTAGTTCGTGATATCATCAATAAAGTCAGTAATGACACCACCTTGTCGATGATTTTTAATACCCGGGTCGAGTCACAACAATTGGTCGGCATGATCAATGAGGATTTCGGCCTGAATGTTGATGGGAAAAATAAAGTTCAGCTGCTAAGTGATCTGAATGATTTTCTCCTTGCTGAGTGTAGTGCCGGTCGCCAACCGATCATCATTATTGATGAGGCCCAGAACCTGACCGAAGATTCACTTGAGGAAATCCGCTTACTATCTAACCTTGAGGCGGATAATTTTAAGCTGGTGCAGATTATTCTGGTTGGTCAGCCGGAGCTTAAGCAGCTTATCGCCAAGCCCAGCCTTCGTCAGTTACGCCAGCGGATTAGTATCAGCTGTCATTTGAACCCGCTCAACCTGGAAGAGACCCAAGAATATATTCTGCACCGCCTCGGGACTGTTGGTAATCGCGACTGTGTGAGTTTTAAAGAGGGGACATTTGAAAAGATTTACCGTTTCAGTGACGGAATTCCGCGTCTTATCAACTTGATTTGCGACTTTTTGTTGCTTTCTGCCTTCGTTGAAGAGACCAAGGAAATCAGTATTGATTTGGTCGAAGACGCAGTTAATGAACTCACTTTTGAGGACTATAGGGAGCCTTTGGTCAACTCTGGCCAAGAGCGGACATCGATCCATGGCGAGCAGCTTTCTACCAATGTTGACGATCGGCTGGCCCAGATCGAAGAAAATTATACTAAATTGAATGCCAGTCGGTCCGAAAAGGAAGCGATTCTTGAACGGTTGTCAAGTCAGGGGAGCATTCTTGAGTATTTGATTAATCAACAGCAGGGGCAATTCAATCAATTTGAAAACCAGCTAAAAAAAATATCTTCCCAGATTGACCGTTTACGTCAGATGATTGTGGTCGATGGAAAACAGTCAGAGCGTCAGGAAACTCTTCTTCTCGAATAACCCTCCCCCCACAAGGATCAGACTCTAGCCTATGCTTTGGTGTCACTTTCGTTGAAAAATTTCAGTTATTTTTCTTTATTGGGATAATCTTAGCGTTTTAAGAGTATGGTCATTAATATTAAAAATGCTTTGCCCGGCGGGTCCCGGATATTCGAAACTCTAAACTGCTCGACATTGTACCCGAACTATTCTTCAGCGTGATGAGGTTGAGGTCTTTGGTCTCGCATATTGGTCGCTGTAATCGCTGTTTATATATCCGAACAACGCTGGTTGCGCTTTTCGACTAGCTGAATCCTTTAACCCTGCAGGGATTATTCTATGGCGATAAAAAATTATTTGAGTATTGATGTTGAAGATTATTTCCAGGTTTCTGCGTTTGAAAATTGCTCACCGCCGGATACCTGGGCTGGTCGGATCTGCCGGGTTGAACGCAATACTGAGTTGATCCTCTCTCTGCTTGAAGAACGTAGCATCACCGCGACCTTTTTTGTGCTTGGGTGGGTCGCCCAACGTTTTCCACAGATCCCCAAGCGGATTGCCGCACTTGGACATGAAATTGCCAGTCACGGTTATGGTCATCTACGGATTTATAATCTTTCAAGGCACACATTCCGTGAAGACATTCGCTCCAGTAAGGCCTTGCTGGAAGATCTGACCGGAGCGCCGGTCTATGGCTACCGAGCACCCAGTTATTCAATCTCTGATGATACTGCTTGGGCGTTTGACGAGCTGGTCGACGCGGGTTACCAATATGATTCAAGTGTTTTTCCTATCAAGCATGACTTTTACGGTATGCCTAATTGGCCACGCTTTGCTGGCTACGCAGTCAAGAGTGAGGACGGGTCCTGGGGAGCGGCTGAACAGGCGAATCTAGAGTACCCTTGCCTCAAGGAGCTACCGATCACCACTGTGGACATTTTCGGGCGCAATCTGCCAATTGCCGGTGGTGGGTATTTCAGATTGCTACCCTATGCGATCACCAAATGGGGACTGAACCGGGTCAACCAGCTTGAGCAGAAACCCTTCGTGTTTTACCTGCATCCCTGGGAGTTTGATCCTGAGCAACCGCGTATGAAGGGGATCGGCCTGAAAAGTCGTTTTCGCCACTATCTCAATTTGCACAAAACGGAAAATCGTTTCAAAAGATTGCTTGATGATTTTGAATTCACCTCTATCTATTTGGGATTGAGCACTTCTTAGGGAACGCTTTTTGAGTATGAAAATTCGGCTGGCAACAGATATCGACGGAAGTGCCTGGGATAGTTATGTGCTAAAGCATGCGGATGGCTTGGCATATCATCAGTTTGCCTGGAAAAATGCGGTGGAGGATGCTTATCATTTTGACGCTCGCTACCTGCTTGCAGAAAAGCAGGGAGAGCTTTGCGGCGTATTACCGATGATAGATTTCAAACTTCCGCTGCTGGGCCGTAGTTTTGTTTCTTTGCCCTACTGCGATGTCGGAGGCTGTCTGGCGGATTCCTCGGAGATAGAACAAGCGCTTGTCGATGAGGCCAAAAAGCTGGCCCAGCAATGTAAAGTGCAAAAATTCGATTTGCGGCAGAAACTTCAGGCGTCGCTTGTCGGAGCGACAGCAGTTGAGGCACAAAAAGTAAGAATGGTGCTTGAATTGCCCGAATCCTCGGAACTGCTTCTGCAGGGAATGAAGGCAAAGTTAAGAAGTCAGGTTCGCAAGCCGGGTCGTGATGGATTGACGGCCAAGCTGGGTGGTGCGGAGCTCATTGATCAGTTCTATCAGGTTTTTTGCAAAAATATGCGTGATATCGGTTCGCCGGTGCACAGTAGAAACTGGATAGATTCTGTCATTAAACATTATCAACAGCGTGCCAGGATCTGTATTGTCTATATGCCGGATGGCAGTCCGGCCGCAGGCGGGATTATTTTATTACATCGGCAGATCGTATCCATCCCCTGGGCCTCTTCATTGCGCCGCTATAATCGCTTCAATCCCAATATGCTACTTTATTGGACATTTCTAGCTTTTTCGGCGGACAATGGTTATCGCTTTTTTGATTTCGGGCGTTCCACTCCCGGCGAGGGAACTTATAAATTTAAAGCGCAATGGGGAGCTAACCCGGAGGCATTAGATTGGGTGCAGTTTGATCAAAATGGTGACAAAATAGAGCCGCAGGGAGCTTCTTCCGCCATCAGAGGGCATATAGAAGCTTGCTGGCAACGTTTGCCGCTTAGTATGTGCAATTTTATCGGTCCATTGCTGAGACGTTACATCAGTCTTTGAGTATCGGAATGATTTCAATATGAGAATTGGTCGGACACTTCCACCCGCCGCCTCACCGGTAGGCTGGAAAGAGTTTTTCTCAGGTCTTCAAGGCTGGGTTAGAGGGGCAGCTGAGATAGATCGATTCGAGCAGGAAATCAAGACCTATTTTGATGTTTCGTCGGTCTTCCTGCTGTCTTCTGGAAAAGCTGCGCTGACCATCGCCTTGAGTGCTCTTAAGGATCTTTCCCCTGATCGCGACGAAGTACTTATCCCTGCCTACACCTGTTACTCGGTTCCTTCAGCAGTCATCAGGGCCGGTTTGAAAGTTAGGCTATGCGATTTAAATCCCGATAGCCTTGATTTTGATCATTCTCAATTGGCTGAAGAGCTGAAGAATAAACGACTGTTGTGTGTCATCCCCGGCCATCTTTTTGGTGACCCAGTCGATATTGAACACCTGAAGGGCTTGGCCGAAAAAGCACAGGTTCCTGTATTAGAGGATGCTGCGCAGGCCTTTGGGGCCCAAAATGCCACCAAGAAACTTGGTACTTTGGGCGATGTGGGTATTTTCAGTCTTGGGCGGGGGAAGGCTTTTTCGACTGTCGAGGGTGGTATTATCGTTACCCGGCGCGAGGACCTTGCCCGGCAAATTCAAATTCATTACACAAAGCTTCCCGAGTATGGCTTCGGGGGCAGGATAAAGTTGGTCATCTATGCTTTGGTGTTGATCTTTTTGTTGCGCCCGACCCTTTTTTGGATACCCAGGGCCTTGCCGTTTTTAAAAATGGGGGAAACGATTTTTGATCCGGAATTTCCTCTTCTAAAAATGTCTTCCTTGCAGGCGGGGCTGAGTCAAAATTGGCAACGGCGGATTCAGGACTTTCAGCACGCAAGACAGAGAAACATTAAGGAGTGGATGGCGTTATTTCCGCCAGCGCAAAAGAGTCTTCTTTTACAGGGGAATGAGGAACTGCCGGACTTGATCCGTTTTCCCTGGAAGATTAGCTCGCAACAGCTCCGGCAGGATATCTTGGCAACAAGTGACCGGTTAGGATTGGGGATTTCAGCCACTTATCCCGACTCTGTCGATGGGATTCCGGAGCTCGGATACGCGGCAGCCGGGAAGGGCTATCCGGTTGCCAAAGAGTTAGCTGCAACGCTGGTTACCTTGCCCGTTCATCCATTGCTAGCTGCTGCGGATATCGTAAAAATTAAGGAACTGGTTTCAGCTTTATTGATTGCCGAGGAACGCGCCTCCGATGAATGATAGGTTGAAGATTATCCTCCTGTTTGCTTTGTTAGCCGGGGTTTTTTACCCCATATATCCAGAACTTTTGGATGCATGGTTGAATCATTCGAATAATTCCCACGGAATTCTCGTTCCGTTTGTGTCTCTGTTTTTTGTCTGGGACCGAAAAGATGAGTTAGGCAATCGCCCACATTCAGCTTCTGGTTGGGGACTGCTGCTGCTGGTGCTCAGCATGTTGGTTTATCTGTTGGCTCTCGTCGGTGGAATTGCTTTTGTCAGTAGATTGATGCTGGTTTCTTCCCTGGTCGGTCTGGTGCTGTATCTGTTCGGCAAAGAAATCTTTAAGGTTCTATCGTTTCCGCTGCTTTTCCTGCTGTTCATGATTCCGGTTCCCGATTCGATTATTAGCACCATCTCCTTGCCATTGCAGATGTTCGCTACGAAAATATCCGCCGGAATTATCCAGGGATGTTCGATTCCGGTACTGCGTGAAGGGAACATGCTTTACTTTGTGCAAACCCAGCTGGAGGTCGCTGAGGCTTGCAGCGGTATCCGCTCGATTGTGGCGATTACCATGCTCAGCATGATTTTTGTATATTTATCCAAAGGCAGTATGTTGCAGAAAGTTATCCTGCTTGGTTCTGCTATCCCGGTAGCTTTGCTGGCCAATATTCTACGGGTCAGTGGCACTGGCATTCTTGCGCATTTCTACGGTGATCAGGTCGCGCGAGGTTTTCTGCACGACTTTTCCGGGTTGGCGGTGTTTGCCTTTGGGATGGCGATTTTGTTTGTCGAATATGTCATACTGAAAAAGTTGTTTGCTAGGTTTTAGCTCGCTGTAAATCACGACATCTAGCCGATTTATCACCAGTTAAGGGGCTCTCGCAGTGTCCAAAAAGACCTTTAATATTTCACTGACCGTGCTACTGCTGACGTTGGTTGCCGTGATCGGAATTTCAGCCAGGAAGGCACCTGCGGTCGTCAGAACGAATCTCGAAAATATACCAATGGTCATCGATACCTACCATGGTGAGGCAGATTCTTTCTCTGCCGAAGTCTATGCCGTACTGAGCGCTGACAAGCATGTTTATCGGCATTATCGTCATGCCGATGGTGAAAATATTGATCTTTATATCGGGTATTACGGGACCGCAAAGGGCGGACGGACCGGCCACAACCCCTATGCCTGCTTGCCCAGCTCCGGTTGGGCGATCGTCGATCAGGGGCGGATCGAAGTGACACCCGAGAATCGACAGGACAGTGTGCAGTTGAATTATGTCCTGGCCCGTAAGGAGGATATCAACAATATCATGATCCACTGGTACCAGGCATCGGGATCCAAGGTTCTGGCTAGCGGAGTGGAGCAAAATATTCAACGTTTCATCGGCAGAGTTCTCCACAACAGAAATGATGGCGCTTACGTCCAGGTTTCTTCGTTGTCAGATGATAGTTCGATTGCTGAGGAGCGCGAAAGGCTGGTTGAATTTGCCCGTCGCATGCTGATGATTTTGCCTGACTACTGGCCAATTGAAGAGTAATTTAAACGACGAAGCCGGGTGTTTTCACTTTTCTCGCGACAATTTATAAAAAGGAATTCTTATGAAGGCAGTTATTCTAGCTGGAGGCTATGGTACCCGTATCAGTGAAGAAAGTGCATTGCGCCCCAAACCGATGGTGAATATCGGTCAGGAACCGATTTTGTGGCACATCATGAAAATTTACTCCCACTATGGGGTGAATGATTTCGTTATCTGCTGTGGCTATAAGGCATATTTTATTAAAGAATATTTTGCGAATTACTTTTTGCACCGTTCTGATGTTTCTTTTGATCTGAAAAATAATCAAATGGAAGTTCTGCAGAACAAGGTTGAGCCCTGGAAGGTGACTTTGATCGATACGGGTGAGAAAACCATGACCGGCGGCCGATTAAAGCGCGTGGCCGAATTCCTCGGCGATGAAACCTTCTGTCTTACCTATGGTGATGGTGTCTCCGATATCAATGTCGGCGAGGCGGTAGCGTTCCATAAGCAGCAGGGCTGCTTGGCAACCTTAACCGCTGTGCAGCCTCCCGGGCGATTTGGGGCTTTTAAACTCGGCCAAGGGCAGGCCACCATTCCGAGCTTCAAAGAAAAACCGCAAGGCGACGGTGCCTGGGTTAACGGTGGGTTCTTTGTTCTTGAGCCAGAGGTGTTGAATTATATCGAAGGCGACGAGACTATCTGGGAAAAAGGGCCGATGGAAAAGTTAGCCGAGGAAGGCAATCTGGCGGCTTACCGGCACACCGGCTTCTGGCAGCCGATGGATACTCTGCGCGATAAAATGCTACTCGATGACCTTTGGAGCTCCGGCAAGGCGGACTGGAAGGTTTGGTAATGACACTGGATTTCTGGCGCGGTAAGCGTGTATTGCTGACTGGACATACCGGCTTCAAGGGCAGTTGGCTGTCGCTCTGGTTGCAACAGCTCGGAGCAGAGGTCAGCGGCTTCGCTTTGGAGCCACCGACGGATCCGAGCCTGTTTGAAGTCGCTCAGGTAGCTGAGGGAATGACTTCGATCATTGGCGATGTCAAGGATGCCCAGCGGCTATCTGCTGTGGTCAACGAGCAGCGGCCCGAAATCGTTATTCATCTTGCTGCCCAGCCGCTGGTTCGCTATTCCTACGACCACCCGATTGAAACCTATGCAACCAATGTTATGGGGACCATGCATCTTTTGGACGCAGTACGTAAGTGTCCAGAGGTCAAGGTCGCGCTCTGTATCACTACTGATAAGTGCTATGAAAATCGAGAATGGGCCTGGGGGTACCGGGAAAATGATCCGATGGGGGGGCACGATCCTTATTCCAGCAGTAAGGGGTGTGCTGAGCTAGCGGTTTCTTCCATGCGGCGCTCCTTTTTTCCTGCAGAGACCTATGCAGAACATGGCGTCGCGGTCGCCAGTGCCCGGGCGGGCAATGTCATTGGTGGGGGAGACTGGGCTCAGGATCGCCTGATCCCTGATATCCTGCGAGCTTTCGGCGAGGGTCAACCGGTGCACTTACGCAGCCCCGGTGCAATCCGTCCCTGGCAGCATGTGCTGGAACCTTTGGGCGGCTACCTGACTCTCGCTCAGGCTCTGTATGAAAAAGGGCCCGAGGTTGCAGAAGGCTGGAACTTCGGGCCCAGGGACGAAGATGCCCGGCCGGTCGGCTGGATTGTCGAAAAATTAGCTGCGCTTTGGGGCGAGGGTGCGACCTGGACCGTTGATACCAACCCGCAACCGCATGAAGCTCATTTTTTAAAATTGGATTGCTCGAAAGCTGCCAACCTATTGCACTGGCGGCCCAGGCTCGATCTTGAACTGGCCCTGCGCTGGAGTGTTGATTGGTATCAAAAATATCTCTCCGGTGCCTCGATGCGTTCTCACACCCTAGCTCAGATCATTCAATATGAGGAGTTACTGGCCGGATGATTTTTACTGAAACCGCTCTTAGCGGAGCCTATATCATCGACATTGAAGTGCATAAAGATCAGCGCGGCTACTTCGGGCGTGCCTGGTGTCAGCAGGAATTCGAAAAACACAATCTGGTCAACTGCATGGTGCAGGGAAATGTGTCATTCAATTACCATAAAGGAACCCTGCGGGGCATGCATTACCAGGCCGAGCCACACAGTGAAGTAAAACTGGTGCGTTGTGTGCGCGGCAAAATCTTTGATGCCATCATCGATCTGCGCCCCGACTCGCCGACTTTCAAGCAGTCGACCGGCTACGAACTATCGGCTGAAAATCGTCGTATGCTCTATGTCCCTCAAGGCTTCGCGCATGGGTTCCAGACTCTGGAAGAAAACAGCGAAGTCAATTATCTGGTGTCGGAATTCTACACTCCGGGGCATGAAGGAGGGATTCGATACAATGATCCGGCATTTGGAATTAAATGGCCCGATCCGAACCTATCGGTTATCTCCGACAAAGATCGCAGTTGGCCGGATTATCCCGCTGCTGATTTTCACCTTTGAAAAATTGATTCTTCTGGGGCGCTTTTCACGAATTTTTAGGAAACTATCTATATGCAAGAATTTCGTAAACCGAACCTTTTTGTTATCGGAGCTATGAAATCCGGTAGTACCTCTCTGCATTACTATCTTGCAGATCATCCAGAGATCTTCATGTGCGAGCCGAAAGAACCCTGGTATTTCGTCGAAGAGAAGAACTGGGGTAAGGGTGAAGATTGGTATCATGCTCATTTTTCTGAGGTCGAACAAGATGTTAAATTTATTGGTGAATCTAGTGCCGACTACACCATGGCTCCTAAATTTAAAGGGGTGCCCGAACGGATTTCCGCTTACAACCCTGAGGCAAGGTTTATTTACGTGATGCGTGATCCAATTATGCGTAGTGTCAGTCACTACTGGCACAATGTCCGTTGGCACGGCGAACAGCGGGACATGCTGACGGCATTACGGGACGATCCCGATCTCATTGATTTCAGCAATTACCACATGCAGCTCCAAACCTTCCAAAAGGTTTTCCCGACTGAGCGTTTTTATGTTTTTTCTTTCGAAGAGATGATCGCCCAACCCGAAGCGAGCATTGCTAAAATTTTTGCTTGGCTTGGAGTCGATCCGCAGTTCGTGCCGCCCAGCCTTGGCCAGGAAAAAAATGTCACTCCGAAAACCGTCAAAATGGTGCGCGGCAAAGGTTTACTACATAAATTTAAACACTCCGAAGCCTGGGATAAAGTCCATCATATATTTCCCGAGGGGCTCAAAAACCTCGGCAACAAACTCGCCACTCAGGACATTGATCGTAACGATCAGCCTTTGGAACCGGCTGCGGAATATTTACGGCCAATTTTTATTGATCAGATTGCCCCTTTGCAGGATTTATTAGGGCGGTCGTTTCCAGAATGGACCACCCTGTACAACTCCTAAACCTTTTTAGAATCCACAGCTTCAGGAAGATTTACTTATGTTTATCGTTGATTCAGCTCTGCAAAAACGTGAGGCAGAAGAGAACCCGATCCGTGTTGCCATTTTAGGGGCTGGGTATATGGGGCGGGGGGTGGCTTACCAAATTCTCAATGCGGTCCCCGGAATGCGGCTGGTGGCGGTGTACAACCGGACTCTCGAAATGGCCCGCAAGGCTTATCTGGATGCCGGCGCGCACGCGGTGCAGGAGGTTGAATCTGCGCGTGAGCTGGAAAATGCCATGGCAAAAGGGGCCTATGCCATCACCGATAACGTTATGGCCGTCTGTGAAGCTGAAGGAATTGACGCGATCATTGAGGTTACAGGTACCATCGAGTTCGCCGCCCATGCGGTGCTGCGGGCCATGGAACATAACAAGCATATCGTCTTGATGAATGCAGAACTTGATGCCACCTTGGGACCGATTCTCAAAACCTATGCTGACCGCCAGGGGGTGGTTTTGACCAATTCGGACGGTGATCAGCCCGGGGTTATTATGAACCTCTTCCGCTGGGTTCGCTCCATCGGCATGAATCCGGTCTTAGCTGGAAACATGAAAGGGCTGCAGGATCCCTACCGGACCCCAGAGACCCAAAAGAGCTACGCCGAAAAATTTAATCAGAAGCCGGTTATGGTGACTTCCTTTGCCGATGGCACGAAAATCTCCATGGAAATGGCCGTGGTCGCCAATGCCACTGGTTTTCGCGCAGGACAGCGGGGTATGTATGGTCCGGAATGCGAGCATGTTAATGATTCTATCGATCTGTTTCCCAAAGAACAGATGCTCCAGGGCGGCCTGGTTGATTATGTTCTCGGCGCCCAACCTGCTGCCGGGGTTTTTGTCATCGGGCATAACGATCAATCGATACAGCGGCAATATATGAATTACTACAAGATGGGGGAGGGACCCTTTTATGTTTTTTATATCCCTTCGCATCTGTGCCATGTTGAAACACCATTGACTGTGGCCCGTGCAGTTCTGTTTGGCGATGCCTCGGCAACTCCACTGGGAAAGCCGGTCTGTGAAGTGGTTGCGGTAGCCAAACGTGTCCTCAATAGAGGTGAAACCTTAGATGGGATTGGTGGTTTTACCAGCTATGGTGTCCTCGATAATGTCGAGACCTGCCGCAGTGAAGCTTTACTGCCGATGGGGCTGTCTGAGGGGTGTGTTCTGAAGCGTGACCTTCCTATTGATAGCCCAATCACCATGGCCGATGTGAGTTTTCCTACTGATCGCCTTTGTGACAAGCTTTTTATTGAGCAGCAGAAATGCTTCGATCTATGATCGATTCTTCCCTGTTAGTCTCCGCTACTTTCCGCTGTTGTCAGGTTAGATCTTCATGACTTCAGTCGCGAGAAAGTTAGTCTCCGGCTCGGTGTTAAGGGTTGTCAGCCTGATTGCGGCGCTGGCGGTCTCTTTTTTTCTAACTCCATTTATCATTCATTCCATCGGCGACCGCTCGTATGGTCTTTGGGTGCTGGTTGGGACCTTTATCGGTTATTACGGGTTACTCGATCTGGGTTTATCCAACGCCATCGGTCGTTATATTGCCAAGGCGATTGGCGCTAAAGACAGTGAGACTATTAACGGGGTCTTCAATACCGGCTTTTCCCTGTTTTTGGTCGGAGGGCTTTTGGCTCTAGGAGTCACTCTGATTGGGGCTGCGCTGACGCCGCATTTTGTTGATAATCCTGACGACGTGCTGACCTTTCGCCTGGTCTTTTTGATTCTCGGTCTTCATTCTGCCATCGATCTGCCGATGCGGGTGTTCCATGGCTTGTTGCATGCCCGGTTGCGCTTTGATTTGCTGTCTTATCTCGGGCTATTAACCCTGGTAATCCGAACCGGTCTTATTGTGTTTGCCATTCAGAGTGGCTATCAACTTGTTGGCTTGGCTTTGGCCACATTCCTGGCAAATATTCCCTCGAATATTCTTTATGTGGTTTCTGCCTATCGAAATAATCCCGGGTTGCGCTTTAGTTTTAAGTTGATCAGTAAGGATACCGTTAAACTGCTGTTTTCTTATAGTTTTTTCGTTTTTATCTTGCAAATATCCAAACAGCTTCGGTTTCAAGCTGATGCCTTTGTCATTACAGCCTTCGTCGGTTTATCAGTGGTGGCCCACTATAATATCGCCAGTATGCTTATTCAGCATTTTGATGAGTTGATGGGACGGATCATGGGGGTCTTAACTCCCTATTTCAGTCAACTGGATGGCGCAAATGAGCAATCCAGCTCGCAAAAGGTGCTGTTTTTTTCCACCAAGATATCTGTCGTCGTATCGACGTTTATCGGTTTTGGTTTCGTTGCCTGGGGGCAAGATTTTATTCAGCGTTGGATGGGGGTTGATTATCTAGATGCCTATCCCTGCCTGGTCGTTCTGGTGTCGTGTCTGATTTTATCTTTTTGGCAAAGCCCCTCAATTGCTTTGCTTTATGGAACTTCGAAGCATCGATTTTTAGCTGTGATCACCATTGTTGAGGGATTAATTAACTTGGGGCTTAGTATGCTGCTGGTGCAGTATTACGGCATCCTCGGGGTCGCGATAGGGACAGCAATTCCGCTGTTCATCCACAAGGCCTTTATCCAGCCGGTTTATGTCTGCCGCGTTTGTTCCTTATCGCTGGGTGACTATCTGAAAAATCTGGGACATGCGGTTTTTGGCGCTTTTGCCGCACTGGTGTTGCCCTATTTACTTGCGGGGTACTTTTCACGGCCGGAGTATCTGAGGTTGTTTTCCCTGGCTAGTTGCAGTTTCGTTCTTTATGCTGTGCCAACTTGGTTTTTGGTATTCCACTCTGAAGAGCGAAGCATGATAAAAAGGATGCTGGGTGGGCCGTTTTTACAGCGCAGGGCTATGGATTCCTAAAATAAAATTTGGATATCTACTTCGCTCCACTAATAACATGGAAGCAGATAATCTCATCACGCCCATTCGCTATAGCTCACTCGAGACGCAGAGAACGCTGAGAAACCATAAGGGTTAATGCTGCATCTTTCTCTGCGGTTTCTGCGAACTCTGCGTGAGCAGGTTTTGCATTTTGATTTTCATTTGTACCTGGAACAACAAGACCTTTAGTTGAGTAAAGTGGATAAACAGGAAATAAAATTTAAGCGTCATGATTTTTTTATACTAGATTATACCAGACAGGTCGTTTATGAAAATTTTACATCTATGGCTCAGCGATTCTCCACAGATAGGTGGTGGTGGGGCTGGCTCAATGTTTCGGATTCACACAAACATGCGGAAAGCGGGCTATGACTCAAAAATTCTGTGTGAAACGAAGAAAAGCAATGATCCATTTGTCTTGACTAAGCCACCTTTAAGCAGAGGAGAATCGTTAGTTAGGAAGGTTACATCCAATTTAGGCTTAAATGATATTCATCGTTTTAGTTCGTTTAAACTGCACGAGCACGAAGAATTTCAAAAAGCTGATATTGTGAATTTCCATGGGTTGCTTGGCGGCTTCGTAAATTATCTTGCCTTACCAACCCTTACTGCAAATAAGCCAACAGTTCTGACTTTGCGGAGCATGTGGTGTTTGACCGGACATTGTGGCTTTAGCCTTGATTGTCATCGTTGGAAAACTGGGTGCGGTCAATGTCCCTATCCCGCTGCTCATCCACCGATCAAACGGGATGCGACTCGCATCGATTGGAAACTTAAAAAATGGGCCTTTCAACGATCTAATCTGACACTCGTTGCTCTCAGTGAATGGCTGACTGAACAGGTTGGCCAAAGTCACTTGAGTCATTTGCCTATTCGCACCCTGCCAAACGGAGTTGATTCCGAAGAATATCAGCCGCTTGACCAGGATGCCTGCCGGGAATCGCTAGGGATAAAAGATGAAAAGTATGTTTTAATGTTTATGGCTGTTTCACTGAAGGATTTTAGAAAGGGGGGGGACCTCTTGATAAATGCCTTAAAGAAGCTCCCTCTTGAAATAAAAAAAGAGACAGTTTTACTTTTATTAGGAAATAATTCCCAAGACATTGAAGAAGAGACCGAGATTGAAACTGTTAATTTAGGTTATGTCTCTCATCACCGGTTAAAAACAATCGCCTATTCAGCTGCGGATATATTTCTAATGCCCACTCGAGCAGAATCTTTTGGCCAGGTCATTCTTGAAAGTATGGCCTGTGGCACCCCGGTTGCTGGATTTAATCTTGGCCCCATTCCAGAATTGGTCAAGCCAAATCATAACGGCTGCCTTGCAGAGCCGGAGAACTCAACCAGTCTAGCAAGTGAAATATGCCGGCTCTTGAAAGATTCTAAACTTCGGGCACAGATGCGCAAAAACTGCCGTGAATTCGCTCTTGCTAATTACTCTACGGGTAAAGAGGTTGAGAATTACATCGGTTTATACCAAGAGGTTTTAAATACTTAACATCGTCTGGTTGATTTTGCTGGATATTTGCAATAGTTGCCAACAGGGATATTAAATATGAGAATTCCCCATCGTTTAAAAATGGCATGGGCTAAATTTTGGATGAAGTTTGCAGGACGTGGCTATGCAGGTAGGGTGGCCGCATGGCTCGCTACTTTTTCTTTTAAGCCTTATCACGGTCGGTATCCTCTCAGGTATTTAAACCCTGCTGGATTTGTCTCACCATGGGCACGTATCCATCATTCGGCGTTTACTCATGGCGACAATGTATTTATTGGTGATCGGGTGACTCTTTTCGAGAATGAAAAAGGCGGGGAGATCCGTCTGGGCAAACATGTTGGCTTGTATGACAATGTCATCATTGAAACTGGTTATGGCGGCCGGGTCGAAATCGGCGATAAATCGCGCTGCCAACTTGGCTGCCATCTATCGGCTTACAAGTCTGACATAATTATCGGGCGGGATGTCGGTATTGCCGGGAGTTGTCGATTTATTTCCAGTAACCACGGTCGTTCGCAGGATGCACATGGGGAGCTGGTCAGCAAGGGACCGATTGTGATTGAAGACGGTGTTTGGATTGGAGCTAATGTAAAAGTTCTGTCTGGAGTGACCATCGGCATGGGTGCGGTGATCGCCGCTGGTGCGGTGGTGACAGCTGATGTCCCGGCCGGGATGGTCGCTGCAGGGGTGCCTGCCCGAGTCATTAAGGCCAGGTCTGATATTTCTGTGTTGCCTCAGTCGGAATTGGAGAATGACCCCTGTTGAGCGAGTGGGTTAAAATTCTCCCCTTCCGGGGGCCTATGGTATTGGACGAAACGAAGTTCATCCTGCCGCCGCTTTTTTCGCTTGGTGAATTTCTCCGTTTGAGTCGTTTAACTATAAATGAAGCGGTTCTGCAAATTACACTTAACCAAAACGTTACAGATTTAAATTGAAGTCTAGGGAGAACAGATGGTTTCTGCCAAACAGCCCAAAGTCAGTGTCGTCACTCCGGTTTACAATGGCGAAGAATTTTTGGAAGAGTGTATTCAGAGTGTTATCGCACAGACTTACGAGAATTTTGAATATATTATTGTTAACAATTGCAGCACCGACAAATCGTTTGCTATCGCGCAAAAATTTGCTGAGCAAGACGCCCGGATCCGGGTAGTTAACAATGTCGACTTTTTAACTTCACTGCAGAACTTCAACCATTCGCTACGGCAAATGTCCTCTACCAGTGTTTACTGCAAGGTGGTGCATGCCGACGACTGGATTTTTCCGGACTGCCTGGAAAAAATGGTCGTCCTGGCGGAAATGAATCCCTCGGTTGGGATTGTCGGCTCTTATCGCTTGGTCAACAACCGCGTCGAATCGGATGGGTTACCCTATCAGCAGACCGTTATTCAGGGGCATGAAATGGCCCGGATGAACCTGACTAATGGTCCTTATACTTTCGGCTCGCCTTCTGCTCTGTTGATCCGCTGCGACCTTATCCGCAGCAAAGATAAATTCTACAATGAGTCTCATATCGGTGCGGATACTGAAGCCTGCCTTGAATTACTGCAGCAGTGTGACTTCGGCTTCGTTCACCAGGTGTTATCTTTTTATCGCATTCATGAGGGGGCGACGACCGGGAAAAATGTTGACTTGCAAACCGGCCACCCGAATTTCCTTTACTCGTTTAAAAAATATGGCCCGGTGTATCTGTCCGAAGCTGAATATCAGCAGGGCTACCAGAAAAGGATGACTGATTATTACCGCTTTCTAGGTAGCCGAATTATCCGCTGGTATGACAAAAAATTTTGGAAATATCATCGCGATGCCATGACTAATCTTCTAAATGAAGAATTCAGTTGGTCTCGGGTGGGGCAGGGAGCGCTGAATGTCGGTCTGCGAAATCTGTTGGATGTTAAGCAGCTCCTCAAAAAGCTAAGCAGTGGTTTTGGAAATTGATGATTTAATGCCTCTTTTTTAGTCGTTTGACAGGAGTAAGAATTTTCCTCATCGAGGTTGAGTTTAAGCCAGAAAGGTTCATGGGAAAGTTATAGAGAGAAAAGCCCCGGTTCCATTTCTCTAATTATTTTATAAAAAACCTTATATTTAAATAGCATGCCAGGTTGATTTAAGGTGTCGGCTTTCTTTACATCCTTATGAGGGGGCAGCTAATGTTTTATGATGTCAGGCTGTTGGGAGGTAGGTATTAAATTTGCTAAGTACACTTAATGGCAACTATCAGATTCTTTTTCGAAGGCTGGTTGAGATTTTTTTATCATAGTTTTTATTTATGGGCGTTGTTAGGGCCCTCAAACAAAAAGGGGTTGTTTCATGTACGTACGTTTGGCTAAACACTGGCTGTTGATTTGTTTTCTGATATCGGTGTCAAATCTATCAGCTTTTTCGGCCATCAATGTCATCACTCATAGTAATGATGGCACTCTTGCCGATGGGTTGAATCGGGTGACCGGGGGAACAGATTTTCTCCTTCCGCAGACTCAGCAAGGTGGTCAATATCTTATTGTCAATGAGTCTGGGCAGGTGATTAACATTATTCCCGGTGGCGAAGCTCTTTCCCTTGGGAATCTTCCGGCGGGGCACCAGGGTAAACTTGATAGCGGCATGCAACTGGAGGTTGTCGATATCGGTCAAAATCGTTACTACCTATGGAAAGGTGGCGTAACTGACGGAGGCGACTATTATGTCGTGGTCAATCGAGTGCCGGAAATATCGATTACCCCTTCAGTTGCTAATTTCGGCTCGGTACCCATGGGTAGCTTTCAGGATCTGATTCTTTCGGTGTCCAATATCGGTACTGATGATCTGGTGCTTGGCGACGTTGCCTTGTTGGATCCACTTCAGGTGCCTTTTGAGCTAGTCGTTGGCCAAGATAATTGCTCAGGGGAGACTCTGTCCCCTAGCGCATCCTGTACTTTTGCCGTTCGGTTTTCGCCTGCTGCTACCGGTGGCTTTAATGACGTATTTGATGTGCCATCCAACGACCCGGTAACCACCTCGGCCGTTATTAACGTCGCCGGGACCGGTGCTACGGTCACGCTCAATTTTTCGCAAACCGATTTTTCGGAGAATGGTCTAGGCTCTGGGGTTCCTAGTGGCTGGACTGAGCGCTGGGATACAGGGAAGGCTTCCTACACCGTTGCAAATTCCACAATGTTCCCAGGCGAGAAAGAACTTGTTGTTAACTCCAATACCGGTGCCAGACGGCTCATTACATTGGATGCCGCTGATACTCTTGGCGCTGATACTGATCTGCTGATGTTGTTTAAAGATCCAGTTAACGAAGGAAGTCTACATACCGATATTCGGCTATTTTCGAGAGCATCTGGCGCCGCTGGGAATGAGTCGGCTTATTTTTTTACGACCAATAATCACCAGGGGCAGGTCAATATCTACAAATATGTGAATGGCTCTCTTACTCCTTTGACTGGTGGAGATCAGAAGATTCCATTTAATTCGACTGATCCTTGGTGGGTAAGATTTCATACCGAAGGAAGTTCGTTAAAGGTCAAAATTTGGCCTTATGGTTCAGTTGAGCCTACCGATTGGCAGTTGACCGCGGTCGATACTGATATCATCTCAGCAGGTTGGCATGGGCTTGGGAATTACTGGATTGGAAATCATATTTTTTATGAGTTCTCGGCAGTAGCGTTGCCAGACAGTGCTTCTCCTGTCAATGGTTTTGGCATCCGAGAAGTTTCTCCAATTGCTGTAAACCTAAACGCTGAAACTGGAAATACTACAGGATGGATTAATGAGTTCGGTAGCCTTGAAGTTAATTCAAGTACTCAAAAAAGCGGCAGTTACTGCTTCCAGGGAGGAGCACAGAATTTTCGCGCTTATCAGCGGATTAGTCTTGCACAAAGTGGCATTACCGCACAGGACTTAGCTGCTGGTGCTAAAGTTGCCTTCCGTGCCTGGCAGCGTGCTTTAACTTGGAATAATGATCCTGGTCGAATCGGTATCCGTTTCTTGGATGCAAGTCAGACAGAAATAAGTTCTGTTTTTACCGATTCCGATTTTAAAAATTCCACCTATGTCCCTAAGGGTTTGATTAGGGACATCCCGACCAATGCCGCTTATGTCGACATTTTGCTTGAAGGCGATTTAAAGAGCGGTGGCGCTGTGAGTACTTACTTCGATGATTTGGAAGTGAGCATTGGAGTTTTGCAATAGCAGAGATATTTCTTGGCTGTCTATACCCATGTTGCTGAGGAAGATGTCTACATCTTACTGAATGGTTTTAGCATTAAATGTAGGTGGTAAAACTTAGAACCAAGCCGATAAATGCTCCGTTGCATAAGCAGCGGAGCATTTAATTGTTTGAATTAAATGAAGTCTGAAGCGCATATTGGCTTATAAATATGCTAGATGGCCCCCATCGACTCAGATTAATTTTAAATCTCGTTGTTGGAAATGTTCCTGGGAGTTTCAAGCGTTCCATGATTGATAAAAAAGTCACTTTTATTGTCCCGTTAAAAAATGAAGAGAGAACCATTCGCCAGTGCATTGATTCAATTATCAATCAAATGGTTGATGGCGATCAGGTGATTGTTGTCGACAACGGGTCCACTGACAGGTCTCCCGAAATAGTTGAAGAATACAAAAGTATCCTATTTCTGGAAAATGGCGATGTTTCTATCGGCTGTTTAAGAAATATTGGGGCTAAATCAGCTCAAGGAGATGTTCTGGGTTTTATTGACGCTGATTGCGTTCTGCGGCAGGGATGGCGAAATGAAGTTTTTCGCTCATTTGAAAATCCCAAAATTGTGGCGACTGGTTCCAAGTACATTTTGCCTGAAAAGCCTCACTGGATTGAGCGTGTATGGTTTTCACAAAAAAAAGAATTTCCCGGTTCTGTAGCATATATAAATTCTGGAAATCTTGCGGTTAGAAAAGATGACTTTGACAGGGTTGGCGGGTTTGATGAAAATTTAATCACCGGTGAAGATGCTGAGCTTTGCGGGCGTTTAAGGGCCAATGAATGCCTTGTATGGGAAAACCCTAAAATAGAAGCTGTACACCTTGGGAATCCTAAAGATTTGTGGAACTTTTACAAGAAGCAACGTTGGCATGCTTTAGGGATGTTCGGGACCTTTAAAGTGTCCTGGTTCGATAAACCAGTGATCATGACTTTCGGCTATGTGTTGTCTTGGCTTGTTGTCCTGTTATTCGCGCTGCGGTCAGCATTGTTCGATGGGGAATTTCCTTTTGTTTTGGCAGTGTTAATTCTTTTGGGTGTGCCAGCCATTACGGCTGTATTCAGGTGTGCCCAGTTTGGGAAATTCAATTATTTTTTGCATTACCTTTGGCTCTATTCGATATATTATGCCGCAAGGTCTGAAGCACTTTTTAGGATTATTTACAATAAACTTTTCTGATAAGGGACTGTTGCAGACTCCCTATACAGCCTCCGATTAGATGAGATTATTGTCGACTCAGTAATCACAACATAGTTTTTCCTTTCCTTTCTGAGTTCGTTCAGAGTGAATTTAGTGGGAGCTTTGCTATGGAACGCTATTTCCGATATGCCAAATCCAATCTCTATACTTATAATTGATAACAGCTTTACTTTTGGCGGTGCAATTAACAGCCTTGAAAACCTGCTGAAGGCTCTGAATAAAAATTTATTCCAACCTGTGGTGGTTAGTGGCCAGCCGCTTGAATATCTTGAGACTCACTTCCCTGATTGTGATGTCCACCACTACCAGCCTAAGCTCCCCTGGATCAATAATCATATTTATCAGAGAATGCTCAAACTGCCGATGTTAAACTTCAGGGCACTCAAGCTGATGCTGAATCTTCTACGTTATGTTTACTGGTTGCTGGGTGTCCATCTGCCTGAAGCTTTCACATATTATCGCCTTGGGAAAAAAGCCGATGTCTCTTTGGTGCATTTAAATAATATTCTTGGCAGTCAGCTGTCTGGAATTTTGGCAGCTAAAATGTTACGCGTTCCCTGCATAGCCCACCTGCGCGATTTTGAGGAAGTGCACCCGATTACCTGTTTCTACGCGCGGCTAATTCATCACCATGTGGCCATTTCTTCTGCTATTCGTGACAATCTCCTTGATCTTAAAGTGCCAAAAGGGCAGATCAGTATTGTGCACGATGCTCTGGATTTAAATCAGTTTAATAGCGATGTGAGCGTTTCAGATTTACGTGAGGAGTTTAAATTAGGAGCCGATGAGCTATGCTTCGGCTTATTTGGGCGTATTGTCCCATGGAAAGGAACCGAGGAATTTCTACGGGCTACTCGCCTGGTCGTTGATCAATTTCCTTCTGTCAGGGCATTTATCGTCGGCAACTGCTCTGATGGTGATGAAGATTATTTCCATAAGATGCAGCAGCTGGTTACCGCTCTGAAATTAGCAGACCATGTGGTTTTTACAGGTTTCCGTTCAGATGTTCCGGCATTTATGAAAATGATGGATATCGTGGTGCATGCCTCAATCAGGCCAGAGCCATTCGGAATGGTTGTTATCGAAGGGATGGCTATGGCAAAATCTGTGGTCGCAACCCGGGGTGGTGGCCCCTTGGATATTGTCGAAGACAATAAATGCGGTATCCTCGTCGATATTGGCGATATCGATAGCCTGGCGAATGCCATCAGCCGACTAGCACAATCAGCCGAGCTCAGGAAACAGATGGGGGAGGAGGGGCGGCGGCGAGTCGAAGCGATATTTTCTAATACTGTCTATGCCGCACGTATGGAAAAAATATATCAAGATCTTTTGTCTGGAACGACCTCACTACCAGCCAAGTAAATTTGTGGTTGGCGAAGACTGCCATAGTCTTTATTTTTTATTCAACTTTATTGCTGAAAATTCTGCTAATGATCTATGCGAAATTAAAAGAGTATGTGCCGCAAGCGACCAAGAGAAACCTTAAGCGTTGGTGGCTGCAGGTAGGCGATACCTGCCGGTATCGTCTCTCTCGAAGTCATAAGGATCTGAGTGATATTCATAAGATCGTTTTTGTGTGCAAAGGCAATATCTGCCGCAGCGCCTATGCGGAATTCTATGCAAAAAAGGTTTTACCTGATACTTCGCTTGAAATAGAATCCTGCGGCATTGATGTCGACCAGGGGCTTTACTCCCCAGCGACCGCCATTGAGGCGGCGAAAAGCCGCGGAGTTGATCTTTCAAAGCATCGCTCAAAGGGATTGATGCACTGTGATATTGAGAGGGCTAATCTGATTTTGGCCATGGAGTATCGGCAATTTCAAGTGCTTCAAGAGCAATATCCGCAAAAGCAGGGCAATATCTATCTGCTCCGCGATTATGCCACTGGTCCTCAAGGTTTTGTTTGTAATATTTATGATCCTTTTGGTCTGGATGGGGATGAATTTACCCGCTGTTTTAAGCTTGTTGAGTTGGCTGTCAACGGGCTTTTGAAACAATCACAACCTTAATCTTAGAGCTTGAAACCCTTGGAAAAATTATACGCGATTAAAATATCCGCTATCTGGGAATATATAAAAACTCAGGACCTGCTCTTTTGGCTGGTCAATATTTATCTGTTTCTGGAATACGTAAGGCCCCAGGCTCTTTATCCAGCGATAGATGTTATCCCTTATGCCCAAATAGTTATTCTCTGGGCTTTGTTCCTTAGCATTTCCAAGGGGAATGCTTTTCCTATGGGAAATCCGGCAAGCAAGCTACTGCTGGTTTTCTTTTTTGTCATTGTCATCTCCTCTGTCCTCGCGTTAAATCCAAACTACGCTTTTGCGAGTCTTCCCGATTTCATCACCTGGATGTTGATATATTTTCTCATTATCAGGGCGATTGATACCAAAAAGCGCTTCTTTATCTTTCTGCTGGCCTTCCTCATTTATAATTTTAAGATGTCACAGTTCGCCTTTTTAAGCTTCGTCAAGCGTGGTTTCGCTTATTCGAATTGGGGCGGCGGGGGTGGCCCCGGATGGTTTCATAACTCTGGGGAGTTCGGCATCGAAATGTGCATATTCTTACCGCTGGCCGCCTATTTCTTTTTGGCTTTAAAAAAATATTGGCCGGGTTGGAAAAAACTTTTATTTGCTCTGTTTCCGTTGACTGCAATTTCTGGCACCATTTCATCCTCATCCCGAGGTGCAGTGCTTGGCGCGGCTTGTGTCCTTTTTTGGATGCTTATAAAAAGCCAACATAAAATCAAAGGTTTTGTTGCTGTACTCATTGTCGGTATGATCGCTTTTTCCTTCATTCCTCCGGAACAGCTGGCCCGTTTTGAGGCTGCCGGATCTGACCGGACCTCGACCAAGCGCTTGGTTCGCTGGGAAAAGGGCCTCGATATGGCGGCTCAGTACCCACTGTTTGGCGTCGGTTATAAAAACTGGGGGACTGCAGATAAGAAGATTTTTGCCGGCAGCGGAGAACTTAGTCATAATATATTCATTGAGTGTATGTCTGAACTGGGCTATGTCGGCCTTGGTGCCTTTTTATTTTTGATTATTGTAACCCTGACGAATAATCATCATACCCGAAAACTTGCTGCTGGCGATCCCTATCTTATTAGCATGGCACATGGTCTGGATGGTGCTTTAATCGGTTTTATTGTCAGCGGATTTTTCGTCACTGTCCTTTATTATCCGTTTTTCTGGATAAATCTTTCCATGACCGTTGCATTAAATACCGTTGCTCGGAAGGAAGCCCGTGGCACTGATGTCAGTTAAGCGTTTTGCCAAAGTTGCCCTGGCGAAGGTAGCAGACAATCTAGGGATTTTCAGAGCTCTTGAGTCTTCGAAGCAGACAGATGGTGCCATCATTTTGATGTATCATCGAGTGTTGGAGTCGATCGAGCAAGAAGTCCTACCTGTTCAGCCTGGGATGTATGTCACCCGGGAAACCTTTCGTATGCATGCTCACTTTCTGAAAAAGCACTACCAAGTATTGCCACTCACAGAATTACTTCACCGTTATAAAAACCAAGAGAGTTTACGTGGGTGTTGCGCGATTACTTTTGATGATGGTTGGCAGGATAATTTTCAGCATGCATTTCCGGTTCTGCAGGAATTCGAACTGCCGGCAACGATATTTCTCGCCACCGGTTTCATTGGTACGGAAAAGTTATTTTGGACTGACGAAATAGCCCTTTATTTATCCAACCACAAAATGTCAGGCAATGAGAATAATGAGGTGTTTTCTAGCCACCTCAGGGATTTTCTTGTTTGTTTCCAAAGTTTTTCAACCAAGCCCTTGCTGGAGCGAATCGACATCTTGATCGCCCAATTAAAATCTTTATCACCAGACCAGAGAGCGGATATCTTGGACTATTTCCGTCAGCAAAATCCTGTTGAGGCTATGAAGCCTGTCATGCTCTCCTGGGAACAGGTTTCTGAGATGATGCAAAGCGGGTTGGTTACTTTTGGTGGCCATACGGTGAATCATGAACTCCTTGATCAGCTCTCCGCAGAGAGGGTTGAGCGAGAGTTGCTACAGTGCTATGAGCAGTTGGATTCTTTTTTCGGCAGCAGGCCATTGGGGTTTGCCTATCCAAACGGAAATTACAATAAAAGTGTGCGTAGTGCTGTTTCCCAGACAGGGTACCAGCTGGCCTTCACCACCCAGCGAGGGCGCTGGCAAGCATCTACACCTTTAATGGAAATTCCACGAATTGGCATACATGAGGATGTCAGTCGTACGCCTTCCTTGTTTCACGCACGTCTTTTACTTCGGTATTTTTAGGATTTGGGATGAATGTGTTGGTAACTGATGGTGACTCCCGTTCAGCATTAGCCGCAACCCGCTCTCTGGGGCGAAAAGGCTGCCGAATCGTTGTTGCAGGACAGCATCAACGGTCACTTGCGGCTGCGTCTCGCTATTGTCATAGCGCTGCCCAGGTGACCGATCCCTTGATTGATGGGCGGCAATTTGTTGCAGATGTCCAAAGCATCATCGGCAGGGAAAAGATTGATGTGATCTTTCCCATGACTGAACAATCCATAAATGAGTTGAATCGTATTCGGGACATGATCGAGGAGGCAGGGGTGGTTCTAGCCTGCGCCACAGCTGTGAAAATGCAAGCAGTCTCGGATAAATTTCGCTTGTTTCAACGTGCTATCGAGCTTGACGTGCCGATGCCAAAAACCGTATTCATTTCCAATCCCGCTGAGTTTGAAAAAAAAGCTGATTTGATCCAGGAGTTTCCTGTTGTCATCAAGCCTTCGCTCTCAAGACTTTGGGATGGTAAGGCTTATTTATCTACTCGTGTGATGTACGCTCAGGACGCTGATCAATTGGCTGATCTTTATCAGAGCCAAAAAGCTCTCGAGTATCCGTCGATGATCCAAGAGCGAATCGTTGGCCCTGGCACTGGTTTATTTACCCTGTTTGCTAATAAGCGCCACCAGGCGCTATTTTCGCACCAACGGTTGCGGGAAAAACCACCTTCCGGGGGAGTCAGCGTCGTTTGTCAAAGTGTTCCTCTCGACCAGGACATGGTCGACGCAGCAAAAAAACTGCTTGCGGAGGTGGACTGGTCTGGCGTTGCCATGGTCGAGTTTAAGCGTGATTCTCGTGACGGTCGGGCAAAGTTGATGGAGATCAATGGTCGTTTCTGGGGGTCACTGCAACTGGCGGTTGCTGCCGGGGTAGATTTTCCCGGCCTATATTTCGATTTTTTGCTCGGGGATGATGCTTTCGAAACACCCAAGAATTACCGTTATGATCATCGGATGAAATGGTTTTATGGAACCCTGGATCATCTCTTGATCCGTTTAAAGAAAAATAGTCAACAGTTGAATTTGCCGCCTGATTATCCTTCCAAATGGGAAACTTTATGCGAATTTTTTCACCTGGGCGGACGCAACAGCTCATTTGATGTTTTGGATAGGCGGGATCCTGGTCCATTTATTTTGGAGACCAGGCAGTATTTTCGCGACCTTTTGGGTTTTAACCGATGAGGAGAATTCTGCATACGATTGATACGACTGGCCCGGGCGGTGCCGAAACCGTTTTTATCAACTTGGTAAAAGGCTTAGACCGCAAAGCTTATATGCCAACCGTCGCTTTGTTTGGTGAAGGTTGGGTTGCAGATCAAGTGAGGAGCCTTGGTATTGAGCCTGTGTTCCTGAAAGGGTCCGGCGGTTTCAGCTTGGGATATTTGCTGGAGTTGATCAGGATTATCAAGCGCTATGATATCGACCTTGTCCAGTCCCACCTGCTTGGTTCGAATCTCTATTGTAGCCTTGCCGGTTTGCTATGCGGTAAGCCGGTCTATTCAACCTTTCATGGTTTTGTAGACTCTGGAGATACAGGACTAAAGGCAACCGTGAAAGGGCGTATCATCAGGGCCGGATCTGAGCGGGTGGTTTTTGTCTCTGATCGATTGCGATCTGCTTTGGGGCCAACCTTGGGATTGCCGA
>CAMYNC010000013.1 GCA_947259685.1 uncultured Desulfuromonadales bacterium
CTGATAACTTCATCGTTCTTTACGACACGTCTTCCTCAATGGATGAAATCTATAAAGATACAGGCAAGAAAAAAATTGACCTAGAAAAGGCCATTTTAAAAATCAGAAATGCGGCGCTGCCCGAGCTTAATTTTAACGCGGGTCTTTACACCTTCACGCCTAAAGCTTTTTCCATGCCGAAAAAGGTTCTTCAGGCCTACTACCCTATGCAGCCTTACGACCTCGTTGAATTCGATAAGGCGATCGAGCAGCTCCCCACCAAGGCAAGCGGTACCACCCTCCTCCAGGCCGGTCTTACCGAACTCAAAGATATTTTGTCGGGCCTCAGCGGACGAACGGTGGTTTTTGTCGTGACCGATGGCGATTACACAAAATCGGAATTCCGGGAAAATCCACTGAACATTGCCAAGAAATTGGCCCGCGATTTCGACGTCTGTTTCAATGTCATCAGCAGCGGTTCTGCTGCCAAGGAAGCTCAGTTGCGGGAACTCGTCTCTTCTATCAACGCCTGCTCAAGGGTGAACAGCTTCGATCAGTTTATCGAACGTCCCCTGATGCTCAGCGGGGCGCTGTTCGTGGTTGATGAACGGATTGTTGAAAAGGCGGTTGATATCGAAAAAATCATCGGAGTTAAGCTGGGGCATATGCTCTTTGCCTATAACAAGGCTGATATCAATCCTGACTACGCAGCTGACTTGAGCCGGCTTGGCAAGTATCTGCAAGGCACTCCGGAGGTCCGTCTGGTGCTTAATGGCTTCACCGACAGCACCGGCTCCCAGGAATATAACCTCGGCCTGTCCCGACGCCGGGTTGCCGCCTGTGCCGATTACATGGTGAAAAATTTCAATGTTGACCCTGAGCGGATTTCCCTCAACTGGTATGGAGAGGCAGACCCTTTGGCGAGCAATGATACCGAAGAAGGCCGACGCATGAATCGGCGGGTCGAAGGTTTTGTCATGCCCATAGATCAATGATTTTCAGTTGCGCAGCTGAACCCAAAACTCCCTGAGGAGTGCGTGGGCACTGAAAAATACTGGAAATACCGCAAAACTCTGCCGGTTGAATTTCTCTCAGTTTTTTCGCAGAGAAGTTTACCGATGTCCTGGCCAAAGAACTAAGCCCTCAGGCTAAGGCAAATAATTGCTATGCCGTTATGACAAATTTATTTCAAAAAGGAGAAAGCCACCATGAGATGGATCCTGACTATTGTCTTCGTTACAGCCTTTTTTGCGTCCCCCTTGTTTGCTAAAGAATTAACCGGAACTCTTCAGCAGATCCAAAAATCTGGAAAGGTCAAAATTGGTTATCGTGACTCTTTGCCGCCGATGTCTTTTTTGGACAAAGCCGGACAACCGGTCGGCTATTCTCTAGATCTTTGTGGCCATATTGTCAGTGAGATAGAAAAAACTATTGGCACTGGGATAAAGGTAGAATATGTCCCGGTAACAGCTGAAAATCGCTTTGCCGCCTTGCCTGAAAACAAAATTGATATCTTATGTGGGGCAACGACCAAAACCATTTCTCGTGGCGAAATGGTTGATTTCACTCAGTTGACATTCGTCACCGGTGCTTCATTTATGTCCCGGAAGGGTACGAAGATCAGGAACAACTTCAGTGGGAAAAAAATTGGCGTTGTAAAAGATACGACGACCGCTGTGGCGCTGAAAAAACTGCTTCAGGAAACCAAGACAGAGGCTGAGGTGGTCTTTTTGAATTCCTCGGCAGAGGCCCTTAAGGCGATGGAGCAAGGGAAAATCGATACTTATTCGGCCGACCAGGTTGTCCTTATCGGTCTGGCCATTACCGCAGAGGAACCAGATCGTTTTTCGGTTCTTCCCGACCTGTTTACTTATGAACCCTTTGCCTTGGCCGTGAGAAGAAATGATGCAGACTTCCGGCTGGTTGCTGATCGCGTGATAGCCGATCTTTACCGATCCCGAAAGATCCTGGATATTTACGATCGCTGGCTCGGCCAGTTTTCCAGCGGAAGGTCTACAGCATTTGATGCGTTGATCCAGCTTAATGCCATACCAGAATAGGCAGTTTAACGCAGATATTTACGCTCCATAAAATTGGTCCTTCAGCATAAGCTGTGGAGATCTTCAGGTTCTGGAAAATTGCCAGGGGGATGATGCCAGGCGATTCCAAACCGATTCCAAAAGCCAGGGGAAAAGAGTACTTATAGTTGCGGAGGTTCGGGCTACAGATTTTTCTGTAGCCCGTTTCCCTTATCTTCTTTCACCGTACCCTCCGCTTAGTTGAACCGTTCCTCCGCTGCTTCAGCTTCGCCTCATTGAGTTTGCTCTGTCGCTAGATCGGCCAGGTCGACCCAACCGCCGCCCATGGCTCGGTAGACGTCGACCAGACTGGTCAAGACCTCGGCCTGAGTCTGCACATAGTCGAGCTGACCGGAGAACAGGCTGCGGTTGGCATCGAGCACCTGCAGGTAGCCGGTGGTTCCGGCGGCGTACTGGTAGCCAGCGAGTTTCGCATAGGTCTGCAGGGCATTGACCCTGCGCCCCTTGGCGGCCTGGACTTCGCGCCCTTTAGTGGTTGCCACCAGGGCATCTTCCACATCACGGAAACCGGAAAGGATCGATTGCTGATACCTGTACAGTGCTTCGCGCTGGGCAGCCTCACTGCTCATCACCTGCCCTTCGATGGCGCCGAAGGTGAAGATCGGCGCGAGCAAATCACCACCGATCTGCCAGATCTCCGAAGGGCCTTCAAGCAGGTCGTTGGAGTGAATGCTGGCCCGACCGTAGGCGCCGGTCAGCGCCAAACGTGGGAAGTAGAGCGCGCGGGCTACGCCGATTTGGGCATTTGCGGCAATCAGCACCTGTTCGGCCCGGATGATGTCGGGTCGCTGCGCAAGGAGCTCCGAGGGGAGTTCGGCCGGGATCCCGGGGATGGTCAGTTCGTCGATCGTTTTGCCGCGCGGGATGGCTTGCGGGTTGCGGCCGAGCAACAGGGAGAGCAGGTATTCCTGTTGAGCGATCTGCGCTTCGATCTGCGGAATGGTCTGCCGGGCTTCTTCATACTCTGATTCGACCTGGCTGACCTCGACCTGGGACACGGTGCCATGTTTGTGACGCAGGCGGAAGATACGCAACGATTCGGCATAGGCCTGTTCAGTCTCGTGGGCGATCTCCAGCTGGCGATCGAAACCGCGCAGGAGCAGGTAGTTGCTGGCGACATTGCTCACCAACGTCAGCAGCACGCTGCGTCGACCCGCCTCGCTGGCCAGAAACTCGGCTTGGGCGGCCTCGTTCAACCGGCGGATGCGCCCCCAAAGGTCGATTTCCCAAGTGGCACTAAGCACTCCCTGGTAATTGCTGTAGTCGGAATTGTCACCAGGAATCAAACCTTTTTCCGTATCCTTCTGCCGGTAGGCACTCACCGAAGCGCCGATCTGCGGGTAGTACTCGGACCGGGTGGTGCGCCACTGGCCGAGGAACTGGTCGACCCGGGCGGTGGCAGCCTTGATATCGAGATTATTGGCCAGCGCCGTGGTGATCAGGCCGTCGAGAACCGGGTCGTCGAACTGCTGCCACCAGGCGGTATCAACCAGGTTGGCCGCAGACTCATAGGAGATAGTCCACGCCGCGGGCGTTTCAACCTCCGGCTGTACATAATCGGGGCCGACGATGGTGCAGGCAGCAAGCAGCAGCAGGAAAAGACCAGCAAGCAGCAGGTTACGCATGATGGTCACCTCCCTGGGCCACAACCTCTGGTTCAGCCTTCTTTTTGCGGCTGAACAGCCCGGTGGCATTCTCGAGCACTACGAAGAAGAGTGGCACGAAGAACGAGGCCACCAGGGTTGAGGCGAGCATACCGCCGATGACTCCGGTGCCGATTGCGTGCAGGCTGTTGGCGCCGGCACCGGTAGCGATCGCCATCGGCACACAGCCGAGGATGAAGGCCAGCGAGGTCATGACGATTGGTCTCAATCGCAGGCGGGCCGCCTCGATGGCCGCCTCATTGACTTCCATCCCGCTATGCAGGTTATCCACGGCGAACTCGATGATCAGGATGGCGTTCTTGGCCGCCAGTCCGACCAGGGTCACCAGGCCGACCTGGAAATAGACGTCGTTTTCCAACCCTCGACCCCAGGTCAGCAGCAGGGCACCACAAACTGCAAAAGGGACTGCCATGACCACGCCGATCGGCAGCGACCATTTTTCGTACTGGGCCGCCAGGATCAGAAAGACCATGATCAAACCGAAGATGAAGGCGGAGCTTGACGTGCCACCGGCCTTCTTCTCCTCGAAGGCTTGACCGGACCAGGAGAATCCGTAACCCGTGGGGAGAACTTCGGCAGCAACCGCTTCCATGGCGGCGATCGCCTCCCCGCTGCTGTGACCGGGGGACTGGTTGCCGGTCAGCTTGGCTGCCGGGAAGTTATTGAAACGCGGCAGCAGGCCGGGGCCGGCGACATAGTGGACCGTGGCCAGGGCCGTGAGCGGTATCATGCTGCCGTTACTCGAACGCACATAAATCTGTTCAAAATCAATGGGTTGGTCGCGATATTCAGGCTGAGCCTGGATAATAACCTGCCAGATCCGGCCGAAATCGACGAACTGAGAGACGTAGGAAGACCCGAAGTAGGCCTGCAGGGTCTGGTAAACGTCCGCAACCGGAACGCCGAGGATTTCTGCGCGGGCGCGGTCGAGATCGAAATATAGCTGCTGCTCCGACGCGGAGAAGGTCGTGGAGACACCGGTCAAGGTCTTGTTGTCGCGGGCTTTGGCAACAAAATCTTTAGTTACCTTATCCAGCTCCTGCGGGCTGCCGCCGCCCATGCTCTGAATGTAGAATTCGAAACCGCCGGTGGTTCCCAGACCAGGGATCGATGGTGGATTCAGAGGGAAGATAATACTCTCTTTGATGCCTCCCAGTTTTTTACGCATATCGGCGACCACGGCAAAAGCCGACTGATTCTCCTCCTTGCGCTCCTCGTATGGTTTTAGCGAGGCAAACATCAGCGCCGTGTTGGTCTTGTACTGGCTATCGATGATGCTGTAGCCGTCGATCTGGGCGACCGCATTCATCGCCGAGTGCTCAAGGAGCATTTTGACGGCCTCGTCACTCGCGGCTGAGGTCCTATCCAGGCTGGAAGCATCGGGCATGATGCTGCCGACAAAGATGTAGCCCTGATCCTCCTCAGGAACGAAACTGCCCGGGACAATACTGAACATGAAGACCGTACCGACCAGTACACCGCCGAACAGCAGCATACCAATCAGTTTGTGACCGATCAGCCAGCGGACTCCGCCCACATAGTGATTGGTCACCCAGGTGAAGCCATTTTCAAACCACTTGAAGAACCCCTTCTTCTCATGCGTACCCGGCCTGAGAATCCGGGCAGCCAGGGCCGGAGAAAGGGTCAGTGCGACCACCCCGGAGATCACCATGGCGATGGCGATGGTGATGGCGAACTGTTTGTAAAGCGTTCCGGTCATGCCGCCCAGGAAGGCGACCGGCAGGAAGACCGAGACCAGCACCAGGACGATAGCGATCAGGGCTCCGGCCAACTCCTCCATTGCTTTTACCGCCGCCTCCTTCGCGCTCATGCCGAGTGTTGCCATACTGTGCTCGACGCTCTCAACGACGATGATGGCATCATCGACCACCAGGCCGATAGCCAGAATCATGCCGAACAAGGTGAGCATGTTAGTAGAGAAACCGAGCATGTAGATGCCGATGTAGGTGCCGATGATGCAGATCGGTACGGCTATGATCGGGATGATGGTAGCGCGGAAACTCTGCAGGAAAAGGAAGACCACCAGCACCACCAGGATGACTGCTTCAAAGAAGGTGTGCACCACCTTTTCGATGGAGGCCTCGGTAAACGTGCTGGTGTCGAGCACGATGTTGTATTTGAGACCATCTGGAAAGCTCGGCTGGATCTGATCGATCAGGGCACGGACATTGGCCGAGGTTTCGATGGCGTTAGCACCGGGCTGCTGGTAGACGATAATCGCAGCCGAAGTTTTGCCGTCTACCTTGGCTCGCAGCGAGTAATCCTTGGAACCTAGTGCGGCGTGACCAACATCCTTGAGACGGACAATGGCGGCCCCTTCTTCGTCGGTACGAAGGATGATCTCGTCAAATTCAGCCGGTTTGGTGAGCATCCCCTGGGAGGTGACCACGAAGCTCTGCTGGGTCCCCTCCGTGGTCGGGTTCTGACCGATCGAGCCGACGCCGAAGGCTTGATTCTGTCCCGCAATGGCGTTGGAGACATCCTTGGCGGTCAGCCCCATCTGCGCCAGACGGTCAGGCTTGAGCCAGATGCGCATGGCAACATCAGGGACTGGAAACATACTCGAAAGGTTCGCACCTGGTATACGTTTGATCGCATCGAGCAGGTAGAGGTTGACATAGTTGCCCAGATAAGTCTGGTCGTAGCGATCATCCTCGGAGTAGAAGCTGATGACCATCATGAAAGCGTTGGAACGCTTCTGCACGATGACCCCCTGCTTGGCGACCACCTCGGGTAACTGAGAATTGGCCTGGCTGACGCGATTCTGCACGTTGACCTGGGCCAGGTCCGGGTCGGTCCCCGGATCGAAGGTCACGGTCAGGGTCATGTTGCCGGTCGAGGAACTGGTCGAGAGCATGTAGCTCATGTCATCAACACCATTGACCTGCGCCTCGATCGGCGCAGCCACCGTGTTGGCAACAACCTCGGCAGTCGCACCTGGATAGGTCGTAGTGACCTGCACGGTCGGCGGCGCAACATCCGGGTACTGGGCAACCGGAGTCGCCTTCATGGACACGAGCCCGCCCAGGAGGATGACAATTGAGATAACCGCAGCTAAGACGGGCCTATTGATAAAAAAACTTGCCATATCGGATCGCCTATTTCTTTGTCGCAGGAGCGGCGGGATCAGTTACTTTTGCAGCGGGTGCCGCAGCGACCACCTTGACCGGAGCTCCGGGCGCAAGACGCTGGAAACCGTCGGTGACGATCTGATCCCCGGAATTAATCCCTTTCGTGATGATCCAGTCCTGCTCAACCCAGTCGCCAACAACAACCGGGCGAATTTCCACGGTCCCCTTGCTACTGACCACGTAAACAACATGGCCGTTGGAGGTTTGCTGAACCGCGCGCTGCGGCACGACCAGCGCGTTCGGGCGTGTTGCACCCGTGAGAGTCGCCTTGACGAACATCCCGGGTTGTAGTTTGGACTCCGGGTTAGGCAGTGCTGCACGCACCAGGAAGGTTCCAGTATCGGTGTTGAACGATGGATCGACAAAGCTGAGCGTGCCGCTGTATGGATACTTGTCGCCCTCGGAGAGCTCGAGTTCAACTTGGTACTCGTGGTTGGGTGGAAAAATTAGCTGGCCGGCAGCTTGCTGCGACCGACTGGCGTCCAACTGGTTCTGTGAGACGCTGAAGTTGACCCAGATCGGGTCGAGCTGGGCCACGTAGCTCAAGTGACCACCGAGGCCAGCTGTCAGATAGGTCCCTTCACGGACCAGGGCCTCGCCGGTGACCCCTGCCACCGGAGCCTTGATCACGGTGTAACTCAGGTCGAGCTCAGTCTGCTCAAGGCGTGCCTGGGCCGAGTGGACAGCTGCTTCGGCCGATTTGACCGCACCGATAGCGTTGTCCAGGTCACTTTTACTTGCGGCATCGAGTTCAGCCAGCGGCTGGATGCGGTTCAGGTTGGCCTGTGCTGTCCAGAGCTGCGCCTTGTTATTTGCGAGCGCGCCGCGCGCCGCCTCGACCTGGGCTTTGAAAGGTTTCTGGTCCATCAGGAACAGGGTCTGCCCCTTTTTGACCACATCCCCCTCCTGGTACAGGATCTTATCGAGAAAGCCGTTGACCCGGGCCATGATTTCAACCTGGTGGGAACTTTCCACCTGGGCGACAAAGGAGAGCGAAACCGGGACGGTCTTCGGCTCAACCTTGATGACCTGAACTTCGGCCGGTGGCGGCGGGGGTGGCGCTTCCTCTTTCTTACAGGCGGCCAGGGTCAGTACCACAAGCGCAGCGAAGCCCAGAATGAGCATTCCGGGCTTTCCTCCAGCAAGAGCTTTACATAGGTTCATAGCAGAAACTCCTGATACAAATTGTTGCCCCCCTGCCATCACAAGGGAGCTGGGAACATATTCAATTAAAGGTATATTTTGACAGACAATTTCCATATTGCCATAAGGATTTGATATTCCCTTTCAGATTCGAGTTCTTGATTGCCCCGCCAGAACATCTGTCTACCTGGCCCACGCAGTACCGCGGGAAGCTGATAAAATACAGCTTCCCGATTTTTTATTATTCCCTCTCCCGCTTGATCCCTCATTAATCTCTGATAGAAATAAAGACAGTCCAGATTGCAATCACGACATTCCCGACAGCGCCAATCCTGGGTTGAGGAGGGGGACGGAGAGCGACCAATCTTTTGCGGACGAAGATGGCCGAGCTGCCGAAGGGTAATGAATCCTTGTGGTGTGTTCGGTCTTTGCTTTTTCTGGACTGCTTGGGCAAAGGAGATGACCTAAACTCAAGGTGCCGGATGGCGGCTTCGGCAGAGCCTCCGGTGCTTCAACGGAAAAAGGGGGCTGCGGCTTATGAGTTCATTAAACGGAGAAGTCATTCTGGCGGATCAAGGGGTTGGCGATCCACTGCAGTTGCGGATTTACGGCGATGAGTTTTATGCCCGCCGCGAAACCTTGGACGGATACACAGTTATCTACGATAGCCAGCAGCGGCGTTATTGCTACGCGACCTTGGCGGTCGGCAGGTTTGTCTCCACCGGGATTCCCGCCTACAAACCGGCACCAGCCAATTTGCGCAGACATCTGAAGGAAGATCCCGAGGTCCGTAACGAAAAGTTTGGCTTGCGCTACCAGCGGATCAGACCGGTAGAAGAGGATGCGAATACCGGCTTGACGCGTACCCTGGGTCCGGACGGCGGTCTGCTCACCGGCCGTAAGCTTCACCGGGGACAGGTGAGAGGGTTGACGGTGATTGTCGATTTTGACGATGTGCGCAGCAATATTTCCCAGGCCGATGTTGAGGCGATGTTCAATGCCGATAACTACTCGGAAAACGGCAATTTCTCTTCAGTGAAGGGATACTTTGAAACCGTTTCTTCAGGAAAACTGACCTACACAAACCTGGTGGTCGGCCCGGTTCGGCTCTCGAAACGCCGCAGCCACTACATCAACAATCTGTTGGTCAAAGAAGCGCTGGATATTGTGGTGAATGAACTGCATGTCGATCTTTCCCAGTTCGATTCTAAAAATGAAGGCATCGTCGATGCGATTAATTTTCTCTATGCCGGAAATTCTCAGTATGACGGTAATCTCTGGCCGCACAATTCTTTTACCAGCCTGCAATATGGCAACATGAACGCTCACTACTATCAGCTGACCGGGCTTGGCTTGCACAAGGTGGATCTGCGGATCGGTACGATCTGCCACGAAAACGGCCATCTGCTCTGCCGCTTCCCGGATATGTACGATTATGGCAAACGGGATGGCGACCACGAGAAAAGTCAGGGGATCGGCAGCTACTGCCTGATGGGTTCGGGCAACCATCTCAACCAGCGACGCACCCCGTCGCCAGTCTGCGGCTATCTGCGGGATCTCGCCGGCTGGGTCGATACAATTATCGATTTGAACAATCCGGGGACTTATCGCGCCGAGCATGGCAAGTATAGCCAGATCATGAAGTTCAGCACGGAAAAGGCCAACGAATATTTCATTGTCGAAAATCGCACCCAGTTGGGGCTGGATACGCATTCGCCGTCAAGCGGTCTCGCGGTACTGCACTGCGACACGCTAGGCTCGAACGAGTGGCAGGAGGGCACGCGTAACAAGCACTATCAATGTGCGCTGGTCCAGGCCGATGGGCATCTTGACCTGGAGAACAACCGTAACACCGGTGATGCGGGTGACCTCTTTCAATCCCTCAGCGGGCTGGCACTCTCCAATACCACCACCCCTTCAAGCCGCGAGTGGGATGGCACCGATTCGGGACTGCAGATCCGCGATGTGGCGGCGCCGGCCCCGGTGATTGAGTTCTCAGTTGGCAGTGCCGCGCCGAGCAATACGGTGCATGTGGAAACCTGGCCGAGCCTGGTGATCCCTGACAACACTCCGAGCGGACTTTCCAGCGTATTGGCGGTTGCTGGTCGTGGTGGACTCAGCGCGATTTCGGTCAGCGTCGATATTATCCACAGCTGGATCAGCGACCTGAAAGTCGAGCTGCGCTCTCCGGCCGGGACCAGCGTGCTGCTGCATAATCGCGAGGGGAATGATGGCGACGATATCAAACGCAGCTGGAGCAGCGCTGACTTTGCCGAACTGCAAAGACTGCACGGCGAAGCGGTGCAAGGCGACTGGACCCTGCATCTGGTGGACCATGCCTCCGCCGATGTCGGCCGGCTGCTGTTCTGGAGTCTGGATCTGCAGCTTGCCGCCAGCACCGGCGGCGTCATCGAAGAACGGCTTGAGCCCCGCATCGCCATTCCGGATTCCAGTCCCGCCGGCATCAGCAGTGTGATGCCGTTATCCCAGGCGGGCCAGGTCTCAGATATTCTGGTTGCGGTGGATATTGAGCATAGCTACATCGGCGATCTGCAGATCGAGTTGGTTGCTCCTTCCGGGCTGACCGCGCTCTTGCATAATCAGGAGGGCGACTGGCGGGACAACCTCGATCGCACTTATGACCGGAGCACAACCCCGGTGCTGCAGGGGTTTGTTGGCGAAGCGATCAGCGGCGATTGGCAGTTGCGGGTGCGTGACCTGGCGCCGATCGACCAGGGACAGTTAAATGCCTGGTCCTTGAAAATTACCTACTGAATAACGCGCAACCAGCGGGAGGTTGACACCTATGGTCAAGCTGAGAATTCCGGGCCAACAGGACAGCAGTCTGGCATCTTCGGAGCTTGAAGGGAAGCGGGCCAGGGGGCTCTTTTCGGTCACTCCCAAGGCGGCTTTCAGGATCGACGGTGGGCGGGCGCTCAGCGGAGAAGCGCTGGCACTGCAGGAAGCCGACGTTGATGAAAATGATCTGGTCGAAATTGAGCTGGAAGGGGGCGTACGGCTCTGGACCAGGGTCGATCGCCTGCGTGAGGATCTAGGCACCCAGGCGCAACGCGGTGGTGCCGAGGATGAACTTGTACTGCCGGTGGCGCTCCCCTTCGGCACCCCGAGTCGCGGCTTGGGCTCCTGGATTCTCAAAGCACTGCGGATTTCCAAGGTCGATCTGGCTGAAGACCTGGCCGAGAAGAGCGCGGTGGCGATTGCCCGCAAGCTTGAAGATCAGTTGGAACCGAAACCGGGCCTGTATCGCTGTAGCTTCGGTGATCGCTGTGAGTTAAGCGCCGTTGGCGACCAGGATCCTGCCTTCAGCAGCGAGCGGCCGGCGCTGCTGTTTATCCATGGCACTGCTTCAAGCACCGAGGGGAGTTTCGGCGGACTCTGGGAGCGTGACCAGCTGCCGGTACTCAGAGAGTTGCACAGCTTTTACGAAGGGCGGTTGTTCGCCTACCAGCACCGCACCCTCACCGAAAGTCCGATCGAAAATGCCCTGGCACTGGTCAAACAATTGCCGGCCGGCGCCAACTTGCATATCGTCAGCCATTCCCGTGGTGGCCTGATCGGCGAACTGCTCTGCCGGAGTTCCCTGGCAGACGGCCGCGAACCCTTCGACGCCGATGAACTTGAGCTGTTCCAGGCCGCGGAGCGGGCGGTTGATCGCCAGCAGCTGGAAGAACTGGGCAGGCTGCTCAAGGCCAAGGCGTTTAAAATCGAGCGTTTTCTCCGGGTTGCCTGCCCGGCCCGTGGCACCACCCTCGCCTCGGGACGACTTGACCGCTACTTCTCGATTATCGTCAACGCCATCGGCTTGATTCCAATCCTGCGCCTGAGCCCGGTATACGAACTGGCCACCGGGTTTCTGCTGACGGTCATCAAGACTCGGACCAAGCCGGATGAGCTGCCGGGTCTGGAAGCGATGATGCCTAGTTCGCCCCTGGTGCGGATGTTGAATCGTCCCGGCGTCACCAGTGAGGCCGATCTGGCGGTGATTGCCGGGGACATCGAAGGAGAAGGGCTCTGGGGCCGGCTTAAAGTTCTCGCCACCGACCTGTTTTTCCGTGAGGATCATGACCTGGTGGTCAATACCAGTGCCATGTATGGCGGGATGGAACGCGTGGACGGTGCCCGCTACTTTTTCGATCAGGGTCCGGAAGTCTGTCATTTTAACTATTTCCGTAATGAAGAGACCACTCGGAAGCTGCAAACAGCCCTGACCGAAGGCTCCAGCGTGGGATTTATCCCCCTGAAGCCGCCGCGCGAAATTTCCGAGCGCGCTTACCGAGGGCCGGGGACCCAACCGCTGCCGATGGTGTTTGTTCTGCCGGGGATTATGGGCAGTCATCTGACCGTGGATGAGAACCGCATCTGGCTCGATCCCCTCGACCTGGCCCGGGGTCGTTTCAAAAAGCTGAAGATCGACGCTGAGCGGGTGGTTGCTGAGGCTCCGCTGGCCAGCGGTTATCTGGATCTTATCGAACATCTGCAGGGCACGCATGAGGTGATCCCTTTCCCCTTCGATTGGCGCCGCTCGATTCTGGAAGAAGCGCGCCGCCTGGCCGATGCCGTGGCCAGCGCTCTTGATCAGGCTGAAGCGGCCGAGCAGCCGGTCCGCCTGCTCGCGCACTCCATGGGTGGCCTGGTGGCCCGGGCGATGATTGCCGAACGGCCCGACCTCTGGCAGCGGATCTGCCAGCATCCCGGTGGCCGGTTGATCATGCTCGGGACTCCCAATGGCGGTTCCTTTTCCATCCCCCGGCTGCTGCTTGGCCAGGAACGGATTTTGCGCCAGCTGAACTTGCTCGATTTAAGGCACGAGCAGAAAGAGCTGTTGAAGATTATCTCCGCTTTTCCGGGGGTGCTGGAGATGCTCCCAAGCCATTCGGAGCACAATTTTTTCGACAAGCAGATCTGGCGCGAGCTGCGTGACGCCGATCCACAAGGCTGGATTTCCCCGGTCGAGAAAGCCCTCAAAAACGCCAAGGCCTGCCGCGAAGTTCTGGATAACAGCCCCATCGATCCTGAACGGATGCTGTATGTCGCCGGGCGGGCGCCGGCCACCCCGGTCGAATTGCAGATCGATGCGCAGCAGCAAGGCAACAAAGCGATCCGTTTTCTGGCCACCAGCCGCGGCGATGGCCGGGTCCCCTGGAGCACCGGCATCCCCAGTGGGGTTCGCACCTGGTATCTGGATGTCGTCCATGGTGACCTGGCCGATCATCGGCCGGCCTTCACTGCGTTGCAGGACTTGCTCGAGGATGGTCATACCACCCGGCTGCGCGACACTCCGCCTTTGGCTGAGCGGGGAGCGAGCGAACTTTTCGAGCTGCCGGCCGAGGAACTGGAACAGTTCCCCAACCGGGAGGATCTGTTTGCCGCCGCCCTCGGGGCTTCGACCCCGCTGTTCAAGCCGCAGGCCAAACAGGCCCCGGTGCGGGTGTCGGTCGCCCACGGCAACCTGGCTTTTATCGAAAATCCCGTGGCGGTTGGCCACTATCAGGGCGATACCATCGCCAGTGCCGAAGCCTTTCTTGACAACCGTCTGAACGGTTTGCTGCGGCAGCATCATCACCTTGGGCTTTATGCCGACGCGCTGGAAACGGCCGAGGTGTTTTTTAACCCTGCCGACTACGCCCAACCTGGTGGTGCTATTGTCGTTGGCCTTGGTAAAGTTGGTGAATTGACTGCCGGAACCCTGACTCGAACCTTTGCCCACGCTGCTCTCAAATACGCGACGGCGATTGCCGAAACCGGCCTGGTCCGCTTTACCAGTGCTGGCGCAGGGCCCCGGAAGGCGACTATTTCGACTCTGTTGATCGGCACTGGGGCCGGTGGCATGTCGGTGGAAGATTCCGTGTCGGCGATTCTACGTGGGATTAAGCAGGCCAACCTCTCTCTGGCGGAAGCCCGTCTGGAAAACCGGGTGGTGATTGACGCCGTCGAATTTCTGGAGCTTTGGGAGGACCGCGCCATTCAAGCGGCGCATGCGCTGGAGCGGGTCTCCCAGGAAGCTGAGCTGGGCGCTTATTTCGATTGTCGCTGCCATCTCCGCACCTTGCCGGGCAGAAAATCCCGGGTGACATTCGATGAGCCCGCTGGCTGGTATCACCGCCTGCAGATCCTCGGCGAAAGCAATGGCGCACTGCGCTTCAGCGCTTTGACCGGAGCGGCGCGTTCCGAGGTGGCCCTGGTTAAGACCCAACGGGCGCTGGTCGACCGGTTTGTCGAGTCGTCGATCCGCACCACCGCCTCAAATAATGATCTGGCGAAAACCCTCTTCGAACTACTGATTCCTAATCGGCTCAAAGAGCAGGCGCCCAATCGCCAGGATCTGGTGCTGGTTCTCAATGAAGACTCTGCCTGTTATCCCTGGGAACTGATGCAGGATCGCTGGGGGCAGGATGATCGTCCGCCGGCGGTCACCGCAGGGCTGTTGCGGCAGTTGGAAACCCAGGTATTTCGCGAGCGGGTGCAGACCGTCGCCAAAAACGCTGCGCTGGTGATTGGTGATCCTCTCAGTTCTGCGCCGGTGTTGAAGGGCGCCCAGGAAGAGGCCCAGCTGGTCGCCGACTTGCTGGCCGGGCAGGCGTTTACGGTAGTGCCGCATATCCGGGTCAACGCCGATGCTATCGTGCATGCGCTGCATGCCGATGCCTATCGGGTTTTGCATCTGGCCGGCCATGGCGTCTACCAGCATCAGACCGGCAGTCAGAGTCAACGCTGTGGCGAGTGCGGGTCTGTTCACCGCTGCGAAGGGGAATCAGTCAGCGGTATGCTGATCGGCGACGGGGCCTTTTTAACTCCGGCCGATGTCGAACAGATGCGTCAGGTTCCGGAGCTGGTGTTTATCAACTGCTGCCACCTGGGGCGGATCGAAGGTCAGGAGCCGCTGGAAAGGCCGCAACTTCATCGGCTGGCCGCCAATCTGGCGGCCCAGTTTATCCGCATGGGGGTGCGTGCCGTGGTGGCTGCAGGCTGGGCGGTCGACGATGGCGCGGCAAAAACCTTTGCCGGCTGCTTCTATCGGGAAATGCTGGCCGGAGCCCCCTTCGGCAGGGCGGTATTGGCTGCTCGCAAAGCGGCCTATCTCACCCACCCGGGGATCAACACCTGGGGCGCTTACCAATGTTATGGTGACCCCGACTTCACACTTGCCAAAACCGCTGGCAGGCGCTCCAGTAGGCGTAGCCCTGCCACCGAGATCCCGAAGTTCGTCGCGCCCAGCGAAGCTGTCAACCAGCTGGAGAACCTGGCCAGCGACGCCATGACTGCTTCCGACGCCTGGGTTGAGGTGTTACGCAAGCAGGTCAAAGGCATCCGCGACAACCTGCCACAGCCCTGGCGAAAACTGGCGGCGGTGCATGCCGCATTGGGCAAGGCGTTCGGTGAACTCGATCAGTTTGAAGACGCCATCCATCATTACCAGGCCGCTCTGGCCGCTTCCGACGAAAGCCTGCCGGTTGCTGCGGTCGAGCAATTGGCTAATCTCAGGGCGCGCTGGAGCGTGGAAATTTATCACCAGCAAAGTCAGAAAAAGCCACCTCAGGCAGGTTCCTTGAAGCTTCCAAGCCCGGCGGAACTGATTGCCGCTGCCAAGCAGGACCTTGGCCATCTGCTGCAGCTGAATCAAACCGTCGAGCGACTTTGTCTGCTGGGAGGAACCTATAAGCGCGAGGCGATGACTATCAGTGATCCGCTGAAACGCTCTCTGGCTCTGGCCGAGATGGGCAAGGCTTACCAGCATGCGCATGAAAAAGCCAACCTGGAGCGGGGGGAGGTTTATCCTTACCCGCTGCTGAATTGGTTAACGGCCGATCTGCTGCTCAGTTGGTTGCGTAAAGGGCATAGCCGTGACACAGCCTACCAGCGCTGGCTCGATCGTGCCCAGACGGCAGCTGAACGCCTAGATAGGGAAAGCCCCTCGTTCTGGAACAGCATTATCATTGCCGAAACAACTCTCCTGCGGCATCTCGATTCCGGAGATCTGGAAAAGCACCTGAGCGAAATTCTTGATGGTTATCTCCACGGCAAACGGCGTGGCGCCTCTCCGCGAGAATTCCGTTCGGTGCGCGAACACCTCGATTTTCTCCTCGAAATGCTCAGCAGCAAGGGCATGCCTGCAGTTCAGGCGGGTCAATATGAAGCCTTGACCAAGCTGAATACCGAACTGCTGGCCGCGCTGGGGTGATTCAGGCGCTGCCGGTCTCGCCAATAGTTCGCAAGCGGGACGCTGTGAAATCGCAGCTTGCCGCTTTGCGTTCAGCATCGGTTCTGGACAGTATCCAAGCAACTTTTGTCAATAATCCGACCCCCAAAAGGAATTTTGTTGGGTCGGATTAGTTATTTTTTAAAAAAGATGTGTCTGAATATTGACACATTACAGAGATTAGATTATTGTTGGCTCATATTTAAGCTTCTGAACCTTTTTAAATAGATTGACGATATATATATGATTGCAGGAATGACAGCGGATGGCTCCTCCTTCGGAGGCATGATCGGCCGTTCAGCGCAGATGCTGGAAATGTTTGAGCTGATCGCCACGGTGGCTGAAGAAGGCGAGAGTACGGTGCTGATTCAGGGTGAAAGCGGCACCGGTAAAGAGTTGATTGCCCGGGCCATTCATGAAAAAAGTCCCCGCAAAGCGGGCCATTTTGTACCGGTCAACTGTGCTGCTATTCCAGACGAACTGCTGGAAAGCGAGCTCTTTGGTTATGTTAAGGGAGCCTTTACCGGTGCCCAGCAGTCGAAGATCGGACGGGTACAGTTTGCCGATGGCGGAACCTTGTTTTTGGACGAAATCGGTGACATGAAACCGATTCTGCAGGCCAAGCTGCTGCGGGTTCTGCAAGAGCGCGAAGTCGAACAGGTTGGTGGCGTGCGGCCGATGAAGGTCGATGTGCGGGTGATTGCCGCAACCCATCAGAACCTGGAAAAACTGGTCGAAGAGGGACGTTTCCGGGAAGATCTCTATTATCGCCTGGCGGTGATTCCGTTGGCGGCACCGGCATTAAAAGAGCGCAAGGAAGATATCCCCTTGCTGGTCGATCGGTTTGTGCAGCAGTTCAGTCGTCGCAAGTCGGACACCCCGACCAGGCTCGCTCCAGTTGTCATGCGCAGCCTACAGGCCTATGGTTGGCCGGGAAATGTGCGGGAACTGGAGAACCTGATGCAGCGACTGGTGATTCTGCATCGCGGCAAGCTGATTACCTTGAAGGAGCTGCCGGAGAAATACCGCTGCGAACCCTTGCCGGAGGAACCTGCCTGCCAGGCGCCATTGCAGCAGCCGTCGGGAAGCATCGCTGCCACCGCAGGGGTGGCTTCGCCCGCGACCCAGTGGTCGGAAGAGGGGCTCGACTTCAATGGTCTGATCAGTGAGTTCGAAGATCGGTTGATCATGCAGGCCCTGGACCGCAGCGGTGGCAACAAGAAGGAAGCGGCTCGCCTGCTCAACCTGAAGCGAACCACGCTGATCGAGAAAATCAAAAAGAAAAATCTGTCGGTTTGAAGCCGAAAATTTTAGCCGAATTTAAAAAGGCGCCCTGATGAAGATCGGGGCGCCTTTTTTATCGCGATGTTTATTCCTCTTCAGACCGGTTTTTAGGTTGAACCTAGAGACTGCAGTTGGGCGCGAAAAAGATGTTGTGCGGACTTTCGTGATTCAACCGTTGTTTCTAGTTTAAAATATGCTGGCTGACTTTTGCTTGAATTTCGTCACTGCTGGCCGGCAGGACCAGGATGTCCCGGGCACCATATTTGATGGCCCTCAGCACCGCTGAACGGGTCCATTCCGGTCCGGCGAAAATCATCGGCGGCAGCGGCCGACCGGACGACTGCAGCTTGATGGCGGTCGCAAAACCTTTTTCACTGACCTCGGACATTAACAGAAACACCCCGACCACCTGGTTCTGCTGATAGCTGGCTTTGATATCGTCCTGAAAGGACAGGTTTTTCACCTCGTAGCCGGCCGCAGCAAGAATCTCGGCAAAGGGTGGTGCAGCATCCGCCTGTTCGTGAATAATCATCACCACCGGTGGCCCGGAAGCAGCGGGTGTGGCGGTTGGTTCAGTCGTCGGGCCTCCCGCTGCAGCGGGTTCTGCTGTTGCCGTTGTTTGGGCTCCCTGGCTGGCGTCGAGATCGAACAGTTCGGCAGGAAACAGCAGCTGCACCCGTTTGAGCTGGTAGCCTTCCATTGCGAGGGCGAAGGAGGCGAGGTAGTAATCGCCAGCCGGGAAGGGTTGCTCTGAGTCGGGCTCGACCTGGGTCGGAACCAGCACCTCGGTTTCAGCTTTGACAAAGCGCAGCGCCTGGGGGTAGCGATCTGCAAAGACTTGCGTCAGTCCGCCCGCCAGAATGTTGGCCACTTCGCCGAATGCATCGGAAACTTCCTCGTCAAACTGGCCTTTTTCGGCTTGCTCGTTAATCTGCTCCTCGGGGAGCATGATCATGGTGCCACCAAGGATAACCGCGTCGGCGACCTCAAGCGCCAGATACCCCTGCCCTTGGCGATCACCGCTGACCTGAAGTTGGGTCAGGGTGGATTTTTCCACGCAGTGGGAAGAGAAAAACTCCTCCTTGGTGGTCATCACCAGCTGCAAGTCGGCAGAGCTAAGCTCTTGACCGATCAAGGCACCGACCTCTTCGCTAACCTGGGTAATCGTCGCCTTGAAAACCGTGTCGAGCAATTTTTTGGCATCGGCAAACGCTGGCTTGGGGGCGGGGGCGACGGTCGGCTCCGCAGGGGGTGGTTCGGCAACTGGCTGCTGCTCTGCTGCTGGTGCGGTTTCGGCGGCTGGTTCAGCTGGCGCTTCTGGCGCTTCGGCGGCAGGACTCCCAGCTAACTCGAAAATTGCTGCGGGTACGACCAATTCGAGCAGCCCGAGGTCTTTTTCTCCGGCACTCAGGATGCAGCTGGAGACATGGTAATTGCCAGGAGGAAAGGGCTGCTCGCCGGCGGTATCGACCTTGTCGGGAATCAGCTCTTCGACCGATTCCTTGATGAAGCGCACAGTTTTTGGATACTTATCGACGAAGCTCTGGGTAAACACCCCGGCAACTATATTCGCCACCTCGCCGAAGGCATCAGCCAGTTCGCCATCCAGTTTGCCGAGTTCGGCGTGCTCTGAGATCATCTCCTCAGGCAGCATGATCAGCGTGCCGCCGAGGAAAATGGCGGTGTCGATCTGGGTGAGAAGGTAGGCTTGGCCAGGCTGGTCACCGTTGACGGTGATTCGGGTCAGCGCAGTTTTATTACGCTCGGTCTGAGTGAAAAAGTCTTCTTTGGAGACAAGGCGAAGCTGGATGTCGCCACAGCTTAACTCCTGTCCAAGCAAGGTGCCGATTTCTTCGGCCAGGTTTTCCAGCGCCGCTTTGCAGACGACGTCAACAGTGGCCAGTTGCTCCAAAGTGCCCTCTTCTATGGTGGTCGGTGCGGCAGGAGCTTAATTCAGGCTGTACTTCATCTCAACGAAAAACCGCCCCTGCTCAAGAATGAACGGGATTATAACCCGATTACTTTTGGTAGGGGAAGCGATGGTAAAAGATTTCCCCGAAATTGCGGTCGGGATCGATAGTTCCAGGGCGACATCTTCTGCAGCAAATGCTTCTTTGAGGCTACCGGCCAGCATGTTGGAAATCTCGCCGAGGGCGTCTTTCACATCGGCATCGATCTCTTCGATCTCCATCCCGAGCATCGCCCCGGTGATCGCCAGACCGGCCGGTTTTGCGCAATGGATGCCGAGCATGCCGGTAAAATCCCCGCTTAAGCCGATCATGGCTGAAACGTGACAATCAAGCACCTCCTGGCCCACCGCTAAGGCCTCCTCTGCTGAGATATCCAGAAAGATCATGGTGCTGAATATCTCTTCGGTCGCCTGAACGATTTTGTTAGCAAATTCCACAGTAGCCCCCAAAAAACCAGTTGGAAAATAATGATCGGAACTGAACTGCCGGCACCAGGTTAACCATCCTGGCGGATCTGCAGTTCAACCATGAAGCTGTTGCCGTTAAAGATAAACGGTACGGTCACAGTCTCTGCATTGGTCAGGCAATCGACGGCATACTCTTGGCCATGTACCGCCGAAGGCATCGACAACTTGACATCGCTGCCTTTGGGATCGATGGCGGTCTTCATGCTGCCGGCGAGCATATTAGCTAACTCGCCGATGGCATCGCAGACATCCTCATCGATCTCTTCGACTTCCATGCCGAGAAAGGCGGCGGTGACAGCCAAAGCCGCCGGCTTGGTCAAATGGATAGCCAGCAGACCTTTGGTGGTTCCGGCCAGGCCGACCAGCCCGGAAATACTGTCGGTGAGCATGTCGTTTTGGCGAATAAAGGGTTCGCCAGGACTCACTTCCAGCATGATCATACTGGAGAATATTTCCTGAGTTGCATCTATGATTTGTTGCGTTGTTTCCACAAATGTCTCCTTGAAACGCCGGGCAGCTCAGGCTTGCCGCCCGGCAATGAGTAAACACTTACGGTTCAGGCTGGATCCTCTTATAGCCAGGGACCGAGGGTTTCGTTGATCAGGTCGGGGGTGAAGGGCTTTTTTACCGCCCCCTTGGCGCCGTAAGATTTGGCTTCGTCGATGATATCGGCGCCGGTTTCAGTCGAGATCATGATCACCGGGATATCTTTGATGGCCGGATCTTCCGACTTGGCTTTGAGAAATTCCAGGCCGTTCATGTTCGGCATATTGATGTCACTTAAAACGACATCAACGGAATTATCGGCCAGGGAGGCCAGGGCTTCCTGGCCATCGCCGGCTTCCAGGATCTGGTCAAAGTCCAAGCCGGCCTGGCGCAAAGCGCGCGAAACGATTTTCCGCATGGTGTTGGAATCATCGACGATCAGGACAGTCTTTCCCATTTTTATTACTCCTTTAAGTGGTCAATATTAAATCGGTTCGAGGGTGGTTTTCAGTTATTCAGGCTAACCAGTGGGGTTCCGCTGGCCATCAGCAGCAGGGGGTGTTCCTCTCCGGTCATCAGTTTCCAGACAATTGAATTCTCTTCCAGCTCAGGCAGCGGCCCCTCGCCAGGTTCCGGCAGCCCCAGTTTGAAGGTCTGGTCCTCTTTGAGCAGTTTAGTCATAAATAGCCCGGCAATTGTATTGAGCAGCTCAAACAGAATATCGTTCATCAGCAGCTGGTTGATTTCGGTCTCTGCCAGCCCGAGAATCGCACCGGTGAGAGATTTAAGCACCGCTTCAGGCATGGCCAGCCGCAATTCTCCCTGCACTGGATCCTGGATCAGGATGCTGGTCCAGACCAGCTCGCCAGCGGGGATCTTAAAATCCTGGTCATAGTGTTCCATCGCTTCGGTGAAGGCCATGTTTTCAAAGGTCTGGCTGACGGCCGCTATCATCGCTAAATAAAGTGGGGTTGGTTCGCTCATGCAGATCTCCATACTTGGTGCGGAGGCAGGGTCAATCTTCAAGAAAATCTTCCAGGGCGGCCATCATCACCGGCGGTGAAACCGGCTTATTTATCACCTGGCGTGCGCCCATTTCGAGCAACTGGGTTTCCTTGGCTGGATTGCCGGCGCTGGTAATAACAATCACCGGCAATTCGCAGAGCTTGGGGCTGGCTTTGACCCATTTGAGCAGGGTTTCACCATCCATCACCGGCATATTCAGGTCGGTCAGCAGCAGGTCGGGGATCTGTTCTTTGGCCGCCGCCAGCGCTTCTTTGCCATGTTCGGCTTCGACCATTTCGGCATCACCCAGCCCGATGATTTCGAGACAGCGCTTGATAAACATCCGCGCCGTGGCAGAGTCGTCAGCAATAATGATCCGTTTCATCAATTATTTCCCTCGTTTTCAGCCAGTGATTCCTGTAGCTTGGTGAACTCTGTGTCGACCGTCAGCATCACATTTGCCAGGGTGTTAGGTGATAGGGTTAAGTAGTCAGTGTAGGCCAGGTCAAGGCGGTACTGCAGGCTGTCGGAGCCGGTGCCGAAACCACCCAGCATGGCAATGCTGTCGCCCAGATGGACAGCGTAAACCAACGCCCGGTTCGCTTCAGTCGCTTGGCTTGGTTGATGGTGATAGCGGATCACCTCGACCAGCGCTTCCGGCAGTTGCCAGACCTTGGCAAGTTCATAGCCGGCCTGGGTATGATCAAAACCGACCATCGCTGCTTCAGCCGCCAGGTAGTCGCCGCTGTCTTCGGTAGTAATCATCTGAATGGCAGCGGGTGCGGTCCCCTGCAGATAGTCGGAAATCAGGGCTTTGCCGATATCGTGCAGCAGGCCGGCGGTGAAGGCCAGGTCGGGGCTGATATCGGCATCGCTCTGGGTGACCACTTCGCGTGCGGCGATCGCGGTGCGCAGGTCGTGCCGCCAGAGATCGCCGCCAGTCGCTTCGTAGCCGGCCAGTTCCTTGTCAAACAATTTGGCGGCACAGTCACCGATGGCGATACTGACGATGATCCGCTCACCCAGATAGGAGATGGCGCGGTCGATGGATGTGATGTTGCTCAGCAGGCCAAAGGCCGCCGAGTTGACAACTTTCAATACCCGGGCGGTCAGTTTGGCATCGGTTTTCACCAGGTTGACGATATCGATCAGGTCATGATCTTCCTGGGCGGTCAGCTGCAGCAGGCGGTTGGCGCTCGGTGACAACAGCGGGACCGCATTGACGATGGCCAGTAATTCGCTTTGCGAAAGTTTTTTACTCATCATCGCCCCCTACAACTGCCAGTTCGGCCGCCCGGGCGAACTGAGCGTCACCTGACCGGATTCGATTGAAATAGCCACAGTGCGGCTGAAATTCCCTCCCAGATCTTCGGCTACGGCCCCCATCCCATAGGCCCAGAGGATTTTTTTGATCGCCAGCGCGTTGCGCTTGCCGATCTGGAAGGTGTCGTTGGTATCCATCACGTTAGCACCTCCGCAGAGCTTGACAACCATCCCTTTGCCCTTTTTGTGACACCCATACTTGGTCATTTCTTTCAGCAGCGCCGGGATCGCGGTGTCGGCAAAGTAGCCTGGCTTTTCCGCCGCTTTGTTTTTGTTGATCGCCGAATCGGGCAGGGCGATATGCGCCATGCCGACCGTGCGGGTTTTCGGATCGAGGAGAATGACCGAGATACAGGAGCCCAGGGCGAAGGTTTTCACATCTTCCCCCAATTTATTCGAGGCGCCGTAATCTCCAACTCCGAGAATCAGTTGTCCCATTTATCTGTTCTCCGTCAACAGCCCGAGCAGAGCCGGGGCAACCTTATCCAAGGGGACCAGACGTTCGGCACCACCTTTTTCGAAGGCTACTTTCGGCATGCCGAAAACCACCGACGAAGCTTCATCCTGAGCGATGCTGCGCGCACCGGCCTGTTTCATCGCCAGCATCCCTTCGGCACCATCCTGGCCCATGCCGGTGAGCATCGCACCGACTGCATTGGCGCCGACCTGTTCGGCCACCGAGTGCATCAGCACATCGACCGACGGACAGTGGCCGCTGACTTTTTCAGTGCCGCCGCAATGCACTTCATAAAAACCGCCGCTACGGACCACTTTCATCTGCATGCCACCCGGCGCCACCAGCACCAGCCCGGCCCGTACCCGATCGCCATTTCCCGCTTCTTTGACCTGCATCGGGCAGAGCTGGTTCAGACGGTCGGAAAACATTTTGGTGAAGCCGCTCGGCATATGCTGGACAATCACCACCCCCGAAGTGGTCGCCGGCAGCATTTCGATCACCCGGCGCAGTGCTTCGGTGCCGCCGGTCGAAGCACCGATAGCGATCACCTTGTCGGTCGATTCGGCCAGTGCCTTGCTGCCAGGAACCGCTGCCTGGACCGCGGGCTGCAAGCGCTTGCCTTTCCAGTAGGAGACATTGGCGGTCGAGGCGATTTTAACCTTGGCGCGCAACTCCATCAGCATGGCGTTGAGGCCGGCAGCGACGTTGCTGGTCGGTTTGGCGACAAAATCGACCGCCCCGGCATCCAGGGCATCGATGGTAATCTGCTTACCACGTTGGGTCAGCGAACTGACCATCACCACCGGAATCGGATATTGCGGCATCAGCTTGCGCAAAAATGCCACTCCGTCCATGCGCGGCATCTCGACGTCCAGGGTTAGCACATCCGGCTGCAGCTCAACGATTTTGTCGCGGGCGATATAGGGATCGGCGGCCGTTCCGACCACATCGATATTCGGGTCGAGGGACAGCCCCTGACTGAGGATATTGCGCACCAGGGCCGAGTCATCAACCACCAGTACTCGGATAACCCGTTTCATCAGGCTCCTCCTTTCTGATAAAGCGCCGGCTTCAGGTAGCGGTAAAGCTCCTGGCTGCGGCCGAGAGTTTCCGAATGACCGATGAATAGGTAGCCGCCCGCTTCGGTATGCTGATGATAGCGGCTGACCAGCGCCTCACGGGTCGGTTGATCGAAATAAATCATCACGTTCCGGCAAAAAATCATTTGAAACGGTTTCTTAAACGGGAAGCTACTGTTCATCAAATTGAAACGCCTGAAGGTGGCTTCCTTTTTCACCTTATCGATGACCGCCATCTCGCCGGACCCGGCGGGAGTGAAATATTTCCGCTGCAAATGCTCCGGAAGCTGTTCGACGCGGTCCTTGCTGTAGACCCCGCGGCGAGCGATGGTCAGAGCCCGGTCGGAGATGTCGGTTGCCAGGATCCCGGCATTCCAGGAGCTGTATTCTGCGCCCAGGTATTCCATCATCAGCATCAGCAGGGTGTAGGGTTCTTCGCCTGAAGAGCAGCCGGCACACCAGATCCGCAGATCTTTGTTGTTGGTTTTTTTCAGCTTTTCGACCACCGCCGGCAGGGCGGTTTGATAAAAGTAGTCAAAGTGCTCTTTTTCCCGGTTGAAGTAGGTATGATTGGTCGAAATCAGATCGACCAATTTTCCCAGCGCAGCTTCGCTTTTATCCTCAACCAGATAATCGTAATACTGATGGAAGGTGGCCAGGTTCAGTTGCCGCATCAGCTTCTGTAGTCGGCCGACCAGCAGCGAGCGTTTCTGCTCGGTCAGGTTGATCCCGAAGCGCCGGTGGATCAGATCGCGCAGCTGGACAAACTCCTGATCGGAGATGCTCATCATGCTGTGCACCTGAATTCGCTGTGGTTGCGCAATCATCTGTCTTAACCTTAACTGGTAGCTATTTTAGTATTTGCCGAATTCGTCGTCATCCAGGGCAATTTTCGGTGCTGCTTTGCCCTGAGGGGTCGCCAGATTGTCCCAGCCCGAAGCCGCCGGTGCCAGCGTTGGGTTGGTCGCCGGTTTTGGCGCTGCCGTTACCTGGTTACCGGTGAGCGACGAACGGTTGGCATAGTTCGCGGCCGGAATCGCTCTGGGAATCGCTGTTGGCTGTTGGTTCAGCGCCCGGCTGCATTCCTGCTGATCAAGAGTAAAGCGGCCGAGTAACTGATTAAGATTTCGCGCCTGGGTGGAAAGCTCTTCGGCGGTGGTCGCGGTATCCTCGGCAAACGCGGTGTTCTGCTGCCCGACCTGGTCGATCTGGTTCAAGCCGATGTTGATCTGATCGGTGCTCTGTGCCTGATCGTTACTGGCGGCGGCGATTTCGCCCATCAGGTCGGTGGCCTTGGTGATGCCGCCGACAATCTCGCCCAGGGCGGCCGCGGTGGTGTCGGCCAGCTCGGCGCCGTTGCCCGCTTTGGCGACCGAACCTTCGATCAGCTCAGCGGTCTCCTGAGCGGCTTTGGCGCTGCGGGCGGCCAGGTTGCGCACTTCTTCGGCGACTACGGCAAAGCCTTTGCCATGCTGGCCGGCGCGGGCCGCTTCGACGGCGGCGTTAAGGGCCAGCAGGTTGGTCTGGAAGGCGATCTCATCGATAACCTTGATGATTTTCTGTACGTTCTGTCCCGAAGCGTTGATTTCCGCCATCGCCTGGACCAGGCTGCTCATCTGCTGGTTGCCTTTTTCTGCAGCGCCTTTGGCTTCGTTAGCCAGCCGGTTGGCCTGGTTGGCATTTTCCGCGTTGCGCCGGGTCTGGTCGGCCATGACCGAAACCGAGCGGCTGATCTCTTCCAGAGAGGCGGCCTGGCGGGTGGAACCCTCGGTCAATGACTGGCTGGTATTTTCGACTTCTGCTGAACCGCTATCGATCATTTCGGCGGTACCCAGCAGTTGGCGAAGAATATTTTTCAGGTTGGTATGCATTTGCACCAGCGCATTCCCCAGCTCATCATGCTCGCCGGAAACAGCAATCTGCCTGGTCAAATCGCCATCGGCAATCTGCCGCGCCAGTTCGGCGCGCAGTTTCATGGCATTGGCCAGTCCCATCAGCGCTGAGCCGAGTTCCTGCATCTGGTTGGTCGGGCCGTAGAGCTCGCAGCTTTTGCAGTCTTCACCGCGCTGGGCGCGTGGGCAGTGCTTGTCAACGGCAAAAGACCCGGCGCTGACCCAGCAGATATCGGTTTTTCCGAAAGCGGGACAGTCCGGTTCACTGCAGCCCTTTTTTCCGGAACAGTCAACCGGCTTGCCACAATCGACCTGAATATTCGTTTCTCCCTGGGAAAGCTGATAGATTGCTTTGCGGATTTGGTGCAGCGGCGAGGATATACTGCGATTCACCAGCCAGACCAGCAGCCCGGTGACCAGCATGACGATCAGCAGTACCGTGTAGTTAGTCAGGCGGATGTTGCCGAGCGCTGCTTCGACGTCATCGACATACAGGCCGGAACCGAGGATCCAGTCCCAGGCCGCCAGCCGCTTGACGTAGGAGATCTTCTCCACCGGCTCATTGAAACCCGGTTTGGTCCAGAGGTAGTTGACAAAGCCGCCACCCTGTTTGCGACAGACATTGACCATTTCGACGAACAGCTTTTTTCCACTGGGATCGGCCGATTTGGCGAGATCCTTGCCGTCCAGCGCGGGCTTGATCGGATGCATGATCATCGTCGGCTGCATGTCGTTGATCCAGAAATAGCCGCTTTTGCCATAGCGCAGTTTCTTCACTGCCGCAACCGCCTGCTGTTGGGCATGTTCGCGGCTGAGTTGGCCGATTTTTTCCAGTTCAGCGTAGAATTCCAGCACGTTATAGGCAGTTTCGGTCTGGTGTTGAACCTTCAGTCTGCGGTCTTTATAGCTGTCGCTGCGTATCCCCTGATACAGCCCGACTAAAGCAATGCTGAAAATGATCGTGATCGCCAAAGCCATCAAGAGCAGTTTTTTGGTCAGGTTGAGCATGAATAACTTCTTTAAACTCATCGGTCCTTCTCCAGCGGGGGTAAGGGAGCACAGCAGTTAATTCAATAGCAAATCCTTTACTGTTCTTCCTGGCTGGTGATCAGTGCCTGCATCTCTTCGCTGTAGAGCAGCTTGTTGACATCGAGGAGGATTTTGACTTCGGTGTTGATTTTGCCCATCCCCTGGATGTAGTGGCCGCCGGCGTTCTTTCCAGTGCGGGGGGGCGGTTCGACATTCTTTTCCGGGATATCGGCCACTTCGCTGACCTCATCGACCACCAGACCGACTTCGGTCCCTTCGACGTTCACCACGATGATGCAGGTCCGGTCATCGTAATCGCGGTCCGGCAGCACAAAGCGGGCGCGCACATCCATCACCGGGATCACCTTGCCGCGCAGGTTGATAACCCCGCGAATAAAGGCCGGCATGTCAGGGACCTCGGTGATCTTCTGGATGCCGATAATTTCAATCACGAAGCGGATTTCGATGCCGTAATCCTCACCGGCCAGGTGAAAGGTCAGATACTTGTCCTTCTGGGTATCTTCGTTTTCGACAGCGAGCATATCTTCAGCCATGGACTTCCTCCTTCACAGCGGTTTGCTTCTCTTCACTGGCTAACTTTTTATTTTCTGCCGATTCGACCAGGCTGCCGACATCGAGGATCAGGCTGACGCCGCCATCGCCAAGGATGGTGCAGCCGGAAACCCCGGAGACATTGCCGATAAAATCGGACAACCCTTTGATGACCGTCTGCTGTTGGCCGACGATTTCATCGACGAACAGGCAGAAGCGGGTGAACTGGTATTCCAGAACGATCAGGATGCCGTCGGTCAGGGTGCGGGAGGCGGGTTCCTTCTCCAGGATTTCGTGCAGACGGATGATCGGGAAGAAGTTTTCCCGGACCCGAGCCAGCTCTTCGCCGTCGGGAGTGATGGTGATCTGTTCCATATTCGGGCGGAAGGCTTCCAGGATCGACAGGGTTGGAACGATGCAGGTGGTGGTGCCAACGCGCACCAGCATACCGTCGATAATCGCCAGAGTCAGTGGAATCCGCAGGTCGATGCGGGTGCCCTGACCGGGGGTGCTGCTGACATCGATCTTGCCCTTGATCTTTTCCAGGTTGCGCTTGACCACATCCATGCCGACGCCACGTCCGGAGATATCGGTGACCTCTGCGGCAGTGGAAAAGCCTGGCGCGAAGATCAGGTTATAGACCGCCTTGTCCGGCATCTCGGCCGCTTCCTCTTCATCGACCAGCCCTTTGCTGATCGCTTTCTGCAGCAGCTTTTCCCGGTTCAGACCGCGGCCGTTATCCTCCACGGTGACCCAGACTTCGCCCTCTTCGTGGCTGGCGGAAAGTTTCACCGTGCCTTTTTCGTCCTTGTCCTTGGCCATCCGCTCGGCCGGGGTTTCCAGGCCATGGTCGAGGGAATTGCGCAGCAGGTGGACCAGCGGGTCGGTAATGGTTTCGATCACTGTTTTGTCGATTTCGGTCTCTTCGCCCAGCAGTTGCAGTTCGACCTTTTTTCCCGCTTTGGCAGAAATGTCGTGTACCAGTCGGATCATCCGCCGGAACAGTCCGGCGACCGGAATCATGCGGATGGTCATGGCCATTTCCTGCAGCTCACGCACCAGCTTCGACATATGCTGTCCGGCCTTGTTGAAGTTTTCCAACTCCATCCCTTGCAGGTCGGGGTTGTTGATCAACATGTTTTCGGCGATGACCATCTCGCCGATCAGATTGATCAGATTATCGAGCTTACCTAGGTCGACGCGGATATCCTGGCGTTTGGCCGGAGTTTTGCCACGTGCGGCGGGTTTTGCCTCTGCTTTGGCTTTGTTCAGCTCATTCTGCTGCTTTTTCAGCGCATTGGTTACCTGTTTTGGGGTGGCGTCGCCCTTTTCCACCAGAATCTCACCGACCGGTTTTTTCTGCGTTTCAACCGCCGCCGTAACCGATTTTTCCTCCACTCCCTCTTCGACCAGAAACTCGCCGAGCAAGGGGGGCACCAGCAGCTCCAGCTGCTGCAGCTGTTGGTCCAGGTTGTCAATGATGCCGGCTTTGCCTTCAGTGACATCGTTCAACGCCTGCTGCAGCAGATCGAGGGCGGCCAGCAACTGATCGGCAGGGTTGTCAACCGCCAGCTTTGAACCGGATTTGACGCGATCGAGAATGTTTTCCATCTGGTGGCTTAGCTTCTCCATCTGGGAGAAGCCGAAAAAGCCGCAGTTGCCTTTAAAGCTGTGAATCTGGCGAAACAGGTCGCCGATCGATTCGGTATCGCTGGGATTTTCGCTCCAGGCGAGCAGGCCTTGTTCTGCATTCTGCAGCAGCTCATTCCCCTCCTGTACGAAGCTCTGGCGCATCTCGTCGTTGATTTCCAGCTGCGGCAATTCGCCGGTATCGAGTTGCGGCTCAACGGTCTGGTCGATCTCCTCGACCACCTCTGCTGTCGGTTGCTGCGCAATCTGTTCTTCGCCAGCCGGCTCTGCCGCGGGAGTCTTCTCGCCACCTTTAGCCACTTCGATCGCGTTGTGCAACTGCAGGGATATTGCATCGGCAGCCTGGGCGGTCGAGTCATCGCGGTAATCATTGTCCACGATGTCGAGCGCCTCCTTGGCAAAGTCACAGGCGGCGCAGAGGAGATTAACGTGGTCGGGGACCAGCTCGATCTCATTATTCCGGATCAGGTCGAGCAGGTTCTCCGCAGCGTGAGCCACCCGGGTGATATGGTCGAACTCTAGGAATCCGGCGCTGCCTTTCATCGAATGGAAGAGGCGGAAGATCGCGTTCATGGTTTCCGAGTCGCTGTTCTGCCCCAGCTCGATAATCGCCGGTTCCAGCTGCTCGATCATGTCGCGACTCTCGGTCACGAATTCCTGGATAATCTCAATCTGGTCGCTGTCGATGTCGTTGCTCATCGCGTAACCTCAATCCGTTTTTAGCTAGGGCTCAAGTCAGGGTGCTAGCGCTTTGGTGGCCAGGAGTCGGGAGGGACTCCCTGTAGCGAAAATTAATTATACAGAGCAAATAAGCATATTCAAAGCAAAAACAATAGAAAGGCTTAATTTTTCTCGATGGAGCCATCCAAGTGGCCGAAATTGCATTTAAAGTGGTTCTTTGTTCGGTATTGTTGGGTTTCTCCAAGGTGTCCGGGACCCTCCTAGTCCCGGCCAAATTCTTCATCACCCAGGGAGAGGGGCTGGATGGGTAAGGCGAAAGAACAGGCGCACCAACGGTTGTCAGTGCGCCTGTTCTTTTATTTGGTTTGGCAAGGAGTTAGCGGCTTTTCTTGACATGCGGGGCGAAACCGTCCCGGTCCTGCTGTTCAATGTGATTGATCAGCCAGCCTTTTAGGAACTGGTAGATATCGGCGGGAGCCAGTCGTTCGCCCGATTTCAACTTGGTAACGAAATCGGCTACCTTGGCGACGAATTCCTGATGAATGGCCTTATGATTCTGCAGGTCGGGATAGCCGGTTTTCGCCATCAGGTCTTCCTCGGTGCGGAAGTGGGAGACCGTGTAATCGACCAACTCGTCAACAACCTGACCGAGCAGCATCCGGTCGCCACCATCGACCATGCACTTGAACAGCTGATTGATCAGTTCGACCAATTTGCGGTGCTGCCGGTCGATCAGGGTCAGGCCGGTGTCTAGCTTATCGTCCCAATGGATGACGAACTTATTGTTCGATTGCTGCGGCGCCTGCTGGGCCAGAGATGCCCAACCGCTATTTGCCAGACTTTGCGATCTTACTGCTACCCCGGGCGAGGGCGCTGGCATGGCGGGAGTGCTGGCGGTCGGTGTATTTTTCAAGATGAAGCGGCTGAGCAGCTGTTTGAGTTCGGCGGCCTGACTGGACAGCTCTTCGCTGGTGGCGGCACTCTCCTCGGCGCTGGCGGTGTTCTGTTGGATGACCTGATCGATCTGTTGCAGGCCGATATTCACCTGCGAGACGCCATTTGCCTGTTCGCTGCTGGCGGCGGCAATTTCGCCGAGCAGATCATCAACCTTGGTGATCGCAGTGACGATCTCTTCCAGGGAACCTGCAGTGCGTTCGGCGATCTGGGTCCCGTTGCTGGCTTTTTCCACCGAGCCCTCGATCAGTTCGGCGGTTTCCTGGGCGGCTTTGGCACTGCGTGCCGCCAGGTTCCGCACCTCTTCGGCGACCACAGCAAAGCCTTTGCCATGTTGTCCGGCCCGGGCCGCCTCCACTGCGGCGTTCAGGGCCAGCAGGTTGGTCTGAAAGGCGATCTCGTCGATCACCTTGATGATTTTGTTGATATTCTGTCCCGCTTCGTTGATCTCGCCCATGGCGGTGATCATCTCGGCCATCCGCTCACTGCCAGTGGCAGCAGCCTGAGCAGCCTCACCCGCCAGTTGGTTGGCTTGGTTGGCATTGTCGGCGCTCTGTCCGGTCTGTGCGCCAATCTCGTTCATCGAACTGCTGATCTCTTCCAGCGAAGCGGCCGATTCGGTGGCCCCTTGCGAAAGCATTTGGGACGAATCACTGACCTGGACACTGCCTGAGGCAATCTGATCGGTTGAAATCTGCACCTGATGCATCAGCTGATTAAGTTTCTCGCCCAGAACCTTCAAGCTGCCGCGCACATGGTCGCGGTTGTCACGCGGACTGACGCTGAAGGTCAGATCGCCCTTTGCCATCCCTTCCAGAGAGGCGACCACTTCCTGCTGCAAGCTATCGGCAAAACCGTCCATGGCGTTTGCCATCTGGCCTATTTCATCGTTACGATTCATCTTCAACCGGGTATCGAGATGGCCATTAGCCAACTCTTTGATCATCAGCACGGTTTTCCCCAGTGGTTTTTTAAGCGAGCGGGACAGGTAGCAGGCCAGGCTGATACCGAACAGCAAAGCGACAACACTGATGATAATCAGCGCCCAGCGGGTCGCCAGCGCTTCGTTGACCATTTGCTCTTCGGAGAGGATTGCAGCTTTGGCCATCTCGGTCATGCTGCGCAGCGACTTTTGCACGCCGGCCAGGTTCAGCTGGGTTGTGGTGTGGTAGATCTGTTCAGCTCGCTGTTTTCCGGCACCATCATCCTGGGTCTTATTGTAGGCTGTGGCGATCTGTTTAGCAGAAGCATGCAGGTTGATGTGGAAGGATTCGACCTTGCGCAGTTCGGAATTTAGGCTCGGCAGCAGTTGTTCGGCCTGATGGCGGCCCTCTCCGTAGTACCATTTGCCGAAGCCGCACTTGGTGTGATCGAGCTGCACATCCAGGACTTTAATCTCCGCATCGGAGATAAAACTGGAAACTTTCTGTGCCCAGTTGAGATGATCGACCTCCCGCTGCAGCAACTCGCCACGTAACTGGTTCCCGGCCGAGACTTCCAGGCAGTTATCAACGACCTTAGTGAGTCCCCAGATTCCCCAACTGGCCGAAATGAGCATCAGGAACAGTAGAAGTCCTGCAAGTAGACAGATTTTTGTGCCGACCTTCAGATTGTCAAACATATAGGCCCCCAGAATAGAAATTTAAGAAATCTCGTTAGTGATAGCCAATAAATATTATTCCAGCAAGGTTTCCCTGTCAAGACCATTAAGAACTATTTATGAGGTTGTGCTGTATAGGTAAGTGTCCGGTTTGTAATGAGAAGTTCTTGAGCGGGGAGCTGCTGGATTAGTGCGGTTGCGGGCCCCGGCCTTGGGAGTGCGGATTCTTAATGGGGCGCCGGCGACGCGGCCGGCGCTTTTTAGGGGCCTTGTCAGCCGCGGGGGCGTGAATCGTCTGCTGCCATTCAGTAACCAATGGTGTCAGGTCTGGGCGGATCTGGGCCCAGAGTTGGAACAGTTCAAACGATTTGGGGGTCAGGGGGTGTTGCAGAAAACGCCGCTCGCCGCGGAAGCCGCGACCTCGCGCCAGGCGGAAACAGCCGACCAACAGTTCGCGGGCGGCATGGCGGATCCCTTGGGCGATGCTGAAATAGCGGCAGTGGGGGATGATGATCTCGTTGGCCTGATGCAGGGCTTCGGTAATGTGGGTTTCGCGGTTCGGCGGGCAGCTGTCCATGAACAGCCGCAGGTAGAGGGCCGCGATGGCGAAGCTTTCTTCGATCTGAACACCATTTTTGGTGCGCTGGTCGATGATCGCCAGTAGTTCGATGCTTTCATCGGTGCCGGGATAGCCGGCCAACAGGTGCGGCAGCATGCCCAGCTCGCGACAGCGCTTAAGCACCGGCCCGGCGACGCCGTGACGATAGAGTTCCATGATCTCTTCGCGGATGCGGGCTGGTGCTGCGTTGGCAATCAGCGCTTTTTTGGCTTCGATGCCAGCGAGGATCGTCGGGTCGAGGCTGAAATCGAGTCGGGCGGCAAATTCCAGCGCCCGCAGCATGCGTACTGGGTCTTCTTCAAAGCGGATCAGCGGATCGCCGATCACCCGGATGATTTTATTTTCCAGATCTTTAAGGCCGCCGACATGATCGATGATGGAAAAGTCAGCGATGTTGTAAAATAGCGCGTTGATGGTGAAGTCGCGACGGAAGGCGTCGTCACGCGGTGTGCCGAAAACGTTTTGCACGAAATGGAAATGCTCATCCTGGTCTTCTGGGAGCTCATCCTCGGTTGGATGACGGCGGAAGGTGGCGACCTCGATCAGCTTGTTGCCGGCAAAGCGGATATGCGCCAGGCGAAAGCGCTTGCCGATCAGAAAACAGTTGCGGAACAACCGTCTGACTTGCGCCGGAGTGGCATCGGTGCCGATATCGAAATCTTTCGGCTTACGCCTGAGGAGCAGATCGCGCACGCTACCACCGACCAGATAGGCCAGCTGGCCATTGCGGTGCAGGCGGTAAAGGACCTTGAGGGTGTCTTCGTCGATCTGTTTACGCGAAATCTGGTGCTTATCGCGTGGCAGGATGGTCACATCCGATTGTTGTTTGCTCATCGCTCGTCTTTGCAAGAGGTGGTTGCGCGGACTATAGCAGAGTTGGAATCCTAGACAAAAGGGATTTGCTAGGCAGGGCAGGTTCTTTTGTTCTATTCTGTGGAATATTTTCTCCAGGGAGCAGCAATGAGTGTAGCAACCCCCAACCTGATCGTCATTCTCGGCGCCACCGCCGGAGGTAAAACCGGCCTGGCGGTACAACTGGCCGGCAAGTTAAACAGCGAAATCATCTCCGCCGATTCCCGCCAGGTTTATCGCGGTATGGATCTGGGTACCGGCAAGGACCTGCAGGAATATGGCGAGATCCCTTACCATTTAATCGATATTGCCGAACCGGGCAGCGAGTACAACGTTTTTCAGTTTCAGCGGGATTGTTTTTCCGCCGTTGAAGAGATCTGGGAGCGGGACAAGCTGCCGATCCTCTGCGGCGGCACCGGCATGTATCTGGATGCGGTGCTGCGTGGTTACCGGCTGCTCGAGGTGCCGGAGGATCCCGCTCTGCGTGAGGAACTGGTCGTGAAAAGTGATGTTCAATTGCGTGAACAGTTACTGAAACTGAAATCTGAACAGCATAACCTAACAGATCTGGAGGATCGTTCGCGGCTGATTAGAGCGATAGAGATTGCCAGGGGCGAGCAAGCTGCTGCGACCGATTTACCACCTTTGCCACAAATCCAGCCACTGGTGTTCGGCTTAAAGTGGCCCCGCGAGATTCTGCGGCAGAGGATTGCCCTGCGTTTGCAGCAGCGGCTGGATGCGGGGATGATTGAGGAAGTTCAGCAGCTCTACGATGCTGGTGTGCCTTGGGAAAAGTTAGAATTTTATGGGCTGGAGTATCGGCTGATTGCTCAGCATCTGCAGGGCAAGTTGAATCGTAACGACATGGTACAGAAGCTGCGCAGCGCAATCGGCCAGTTCGCCAAGCGGCAGGAGACCTTTTTTCGGCGGATGGTGAAGCGGGGGGTGGAGATTTGTTGGTTGGAGGGGCAGGGGGAGCCGTTTGCGGATATGTGCAAAGGCTTAGATGAGGTCCTTTCGGCCCGCCGCTTCTAAGGTTTAAAAATTGAATGAAACAACCAACAAACAATTAAAAAAATACCTCCGCACCCGGGCCCTCCCCTCCCCCTGGCAGCTCACCGGCAACGAACGAAAAGATTTTTCCGCCGCCGTAGTGATCCCAGCGCTGGCTGAAGAAGACAGTCTGCCACGAACCCTGGCGGCCCTTGCCCGCAATCCGGCCGCAGAGCTGTCCCGCACGCTGGTGCTGATCGTCATCAACAATCGACCAACCGCTACAAAAACGCAGCAACAAGAGAATCAAAGAACTCTCAAGTGTCTACAATCCTATCCTCTTCCCGAGCTCAATCTGGCTTGGGTCGATGCCAGTTCGCCAGGCTTTGAACTGCCCGAAAGAGAAGGCGTCGGCATGGCGCGAAAAGTCGGTTTCGACCTTGCCTTGGCGTGCCTCGACTGGACCTGCCGGCCGCTGTTGATCTCTTTAGATGCTGATACGCTGGTCGATGCCAATTACCTCCCGGCAATCTTTGCGCACTTTGACGCTTCGCCCAAAGGGGGTGCAACCATTCCCTTCCGCCACCAGCCGGGAGAAACCGTCGCTCAGGAAGCGGCAATCCGCCGTTACGAACTCTATTTGCGCAGCTACCTGTTCGGCCTGCAGCAGGCCGGCTCCCCCTATGCCTATCACAGCATCGGCAGCGCTTTTGCCTGCGCTGCCGAAGCCTATCTGGCGGCCGGCGGGATGAATCGCCGCCAGGCTGCCGAGGATTTTTACTTTCTGCAGCAGTTGGCGAAAACCACTGGGGTGGAGATGCTTGCCGGGACAGTTGTCCGGCCGTCGGCACGATTCTCCGCACGGGTGCCTTTCGGCACCGGCAATGCGGTGCAGGGACAGGTGGAAGAGGGCCGTGAGGCGTTTAAATTCACTTCGACGGCGGCTTTTCAACTGCTCCAGGCCTGGTTGTGTGCGGTCGAGCAGGGCTGGGAATGTTCGGCGGAAGAGCTGCAGCGGCATGCTCGCCAGCTTTCTGCAATCCTGGCGGATTTTCTGGAGGAGTTGAATTTCCGCCGCAACTGGCAGAAGCTGCAAGCGAATCACTGCGCACGCACCCAGCGGATTGCTGCCTTTCATGCCTGGTTCGACGGGCTGCGCACCCGCCAACTCTTGGCGAGGCTTGATGAGGACAAGGTTTGCGAACGACCGAAGTTGCTTACAGAATTATTGGAGTGGGGCGGTTATATGGCTAAGAGGTGCGAAGGCGAACAGCTGGAAACGCTCGAAACTCTACAAGGTGTCAGGTAGCTGCAGGGGCGTTACCGTAATGCAACGCCCCTGCAGTTTTCAGAATTTGCCGAATTCGTCATCGTCCAGCTTGATCTGCGGTGCTGCTGAGTCCAGGTGGCCCCAGCTGGCTACAACCGCTTGGGTTTGCTGGACAGGGGCAGTTTTAGCCGACGGGCGGCTTTTCATCGCCAGGGCGGCAGCTTGGTCCGTTCTGGTTGATCCAGAGAGTCTAAAGCGTTGCATCATCTCGTTTAGCTGACTGGTCTGAGCGGAAAGCTCTTCGCTGGTTGCAGCGCTCTCTTCGGCGCTGGCGGTATTCTGCTGGATCACCTGATCTATCTGGCTCAGGCCCTGGTTGATTTGATCGATCCCCTGAGCCTGCTCATTACTGGCAGCGGCAATTTCCGCTACCAGGTCGGTCACCTTGCCAATCGAGGAGTCGATCTCACCCAGGGCATCAGATGTTTGAGTGGCGATTTCGGTGCCACGGGCGGTTTTTTGTACCGAGCTTTCGATCAGTTCTGCGGTCTCCTTGGCGGCTTTGGCGCTACGCGCCGCCAGGTTGCGAACCTCTTCGGCAACCACAGCAAAGCCTTTGCCGTGCTGCCCGGCGCGGGCTGCTTCTACGGCGGCGTTGAGCGCCAACAGGTTGGTCTGGAAGGCGATCTCATCGATGACTTTGATGATCTTGCTGATATCTTGCCCTGCAGAATCGATTTCGCACATGGCGGAGACCATCTCCTGCATCCGTTGATTGCCGTTGCTGGCGACCTGCTTGGCTTCTCCTGCCAATTGGTTGGCCTGCGTGGCGTTTTCGGCGTTCTGCTTGGTCTGGCTGGCCATCTGGTTGATCGAGGCGCCGATCTGCTCGATTGAGGCAGCTGATTCGGTGGCTCCCTGAGACAGAGTCTGACTCGCTCCAGCTACCTGTAGGCAGCCGGTGCCGATCTGTTCACCAGATGATTGAACCTGTAACAGTAGATCCGTCAGATCTTCGTGAACCTTCTTCACTGTCTGCCGAACCGTATCCTGTCCATCACGCGGCTTCACCTCGGAGGTCAGGTCACCGTTGGCAATTTTTTGTAGCGGACCGATGACCTCATTCTGAAAGCTGTCAGCAAAGCGGTCCATGGCTTTGGCCATCTCGCCGATTTCATCCTGGCTGTCCATCT